>CAXTKN010000092.1:0-9597 GCA_964244805.1 uncultured Aestuariivirga sp. | reverse complement strand
AAGGACATATTCCGCTCCACCGTCATTTGCGGATAAAGTGCATAGGATTGGAACACCATGCCGATGCCGCGATCTTTAGGCTCTTCCCACGTGACGTTTTTGCCCTTGATGAAAACCTGGCCATGGGTTGGTTCAAGCAACCCAGCAATGCAATTGAGCAAAGTGGATTTACCGCAGCCTGATGGCCCCAGCAGAACCAGAAATTCACCGTCAGGAATATCAAGATCCAGCTGTTTTAAAATCTGCACAGCGCCATAGCTCTGCGCCAAACCGCGAATGGAAACGCTGTGAACGGATTTAGAAGTTTGCGCTTGCGCCATAGTCATCAACCTTTAACCGCGCCAGCAGCGATGCCGCGCACGAACCATTTGCCTGAGAAGAAATAGATGAGAAGCGGAACCGCGCCTGTGAGAATTGAGGCCGCCATTTCCACGTTGTATTCTTTAACACCTTGTGCCGATGTGAAGATGTTGTTGAGCTTTACTGTCATCGGATAGTTTTGCGGGCCAGCAAAAACCACGCCGAACAAGAAATCGTTCCAAATGCCTGTGACTTGCAAAATGATCGCCACCACCATGATGGGGAGTGACATCGGCAAGAAGATTTGAAAAAGAATCCGCCAAAAACCAGCACCATCCACACGCGCGGCTTTAAACAACTCGACCGGAAGCGATTGGAAATAATTTCGGAATAGCAGTGTGAGAATTGGCAAACCGAACACCGTGTGCACAAAAATCACGGCGTAAAGTGTTGAGTATATCCCCATATTTTTCGTGAGCAACACCATCGGATAAAGCATCACCTGATAAGGGATAAATGAACCCACGATCAGAACCGTGAAGAACGCTTCCGAAAATTTGAACGGCCAGTTTGAAAGTGCATAACCTGTGGTCACAGCAACGGCGATGGAAATGAAGACCGATGGCACAGTGATGATCACCGATTTCCAGAAATTGGGGCTAATGCCTTCACATTGCAAACCTGTGCAAACATGCAGCCAAGCGCGCACCCATGGATCATAGAAATGCTCTTGCACCATAGCAGTGCCAGCATCGGTGGTCACTTCCACCATAGGATAATGAAATTGCGGCACAAAAATATTGCCGTCGCGGATTGTCACCAAATCTTTGAACGAGGTGATGATGACGATGTAAAGTGGAAACAGCCAATAAGCCGCTGTTATGATGAGAAAGCTGTAAATCAAAACACGTTCCCACTCAAACCACTTGCGCGGTTTTGGGCCTGATGGCTCAATTGAAAGTGATTGCGTGCTCATCGTATCTGTTTACCTTTGACAAATTCAACATAGACCCAAGGGATCAAGATCACGGCGCTGATCAACAACATGATTGTGGCTGCGGCCAAGCCTTGCGCGATGTTTCCGGAGAAAAGATTGACGTAAACATATTGCGATGGCACGGTTGATGAAATGCCGGGGCCACCATCTGTGAGAGCCACTACAATATCGTAAACCCGGAATGCGCCTGATGCCACAATCACAAATGTTGTAATCAGCACAGGCCGCATCATCGGAATAACGATCGACCAATAGGTGCGCCATTTTGGAATGCCGTCAACGCGCGCCGCTTTCCAAACTTCATCATCAATGCCGCGAAGGCCAGCCAACATCAACGCCATCACCAGCCCAGTGCCCTGCCAAAGGCCCGCGATCACCACGCAATAAATGGCTTTGTCAGTATTGGTCAGCCAATCAAATGAAAAGCTCGTCCAACCCAATTGGCGCACTGATTTTTCCAAACCATATTCGGGCGACAATATCCAAGCCCACACATGGCCCGTGACGATAAAAGACAGCGCGAAAGGATAAAGATAAATCGTGCGGAACAGACCTTCGAGTCTGATTTTCTGATCCATAAAAACGGCCAGAAGAAATCCAATGACAAAAGCCAGAACAGTACTGAAACCAATATAAATCAGAACATTCTGAACCGCGATCCACCATTTATCTGAATTCCACAGACGCAAATATTGCCCAAAGCCCGCATAGGTATAGGTTGGAAAAATCTTGGCATTGGAGGTTGAAAACACGACCGTCCAAATACTGCAACCGATAAAGGCGAAAAGCACAATATACATCATCGGGATGGCTGCGATCTTGGAATGGAAATTTTTGAATGGAGCGTTCCAAACAGCTGCAGCTAACGTGAAAAGAATGATGAAAAGCGCAGTTATTTTCCAGACAAGATCAGCACTGTCTTGACTGATAATAGTTTCGCCGGAAGTCCAAGCGAGAAACGCTGTGATGGCACCCAGAAAGAATATCCCAATCATGCCCAGTTGATAGCTGAGGCGATGAAATGGAATATCGATAACGAGACAAACGACGACCAAACCCGCAGCGTACATCATGGGTTGGAAGACGCCCAGTGTTGCAAACGGCCAATCGAAGTGAAGTGCCAAATATCCCAGCACCAACATCAAGCCAGCAAAGCCATAGCGAACCGGATCGCTGAATTGCTGAAGATGTGGCGCTTGGTTCAGCTCTCTCGAATTAATTTGGTCAAGTATTGTCATTGGCATCATTTTCAAAAATCGTCATTCCAGCCAAGCCGTAGCGCAGCGCAGGCGCGAGCTGGAATCCAGCTTCGATACAAGCGACACCGCGCAAAGCGGGATTTCAGCTCGCACCTACGTCTTGCAAACGCAAGATTTCGGCTTGGCTGGAATGACGAAAGTTTGTTGAATTACAAATTTCCGGCGGAACAGAAGCTCCGCCGGAAAAATCAGTCTTTCAACCAATTACATCTTTGGCGCAGCCTTGATGATTTCAACAAACTTCGCTTGCGCATCAGCTGTTGTCATGTCTGGCTTCGAAAAGAAGTTGGTCATCAAATCGTTGATTTGATTAATCGAATCACGATCAAGCATTTGAACGTCGTTCGGGAACACGGCTGTTGAATGGTCAAGAATTTCAAGACCCTTCTTCATGCAGTCATTGGCAGCGCCCAAATCCACGTCAGCGCGCATCGGCAACGAACCCTTCTTGAGGTTGAATGCAACTTGCACAGCTGGCGTAATCAAAGTTGAAGCCATTTTCATTTGAGCTTCAGTAACTTTTGGATCCTTGTTCTTTGGGAAATAGAACACGTCACCACCTGTGTTCAAAACTGGCGTTACGCCCAGACCTGGCAAGCAATCATAGTCTTTGCCTGGGGTCATCTTAGCAACTTGGAATTCACCACCAGCCCAATCGCCCATGATGTTCGCAGCGGCTTTGCCGTTCACAACAAGTCCGACAGCTTCGTTCCATTGCTTTGTAACCTGCTTTTGGTCTACCATTTTACGGGCAGCATCGATGGCTTCAAACACTTTGCCGAATTCTGGGCCGCCAGCCATGGCAAGGTCACGGTCTTTGTAAACCTTCACATAGTTGTCAACGCCAGCAACAGCAACGATCATATCGCCAATGAGCAAACCAACTGGCCAGCCTTGAGCGAGAGACAAAGGTTGAATGCCTTTTTCTTTCAGCTTCGGCGCATCAGCGACAAGTTCAGCAAAATTCTTTGGTGGTTCCATACCATTGTCTGTAAACGCCTTGCGGTTTGTCCACATCCATTGTGCTGAATGCAGGTTCACTGGAACGCAGTAAACTTTGCCATCAACTGTGCATGAAGCCAATTGGCTCTTTGGACGCAGAATGTCGTTCCACTTTTCTTTGGTGGCAAGTTCTGTGAGGTCAGTCATCAGACCAGCCTTGATCAACTCGTCAGCATCATGGCCTGGGTTCAACTGTGTAGCACCCATTGGGTTGCCGCCGAGAATACGAGAAATGATGATTGGACGGGCAACGTCGCCCGAACCAGCGATAGCACCATCAACCCAATGATCGCCCGAGGCATCAACAGCCTTGGCGAATTCGGCAACAGCAGCAGCTTCGCCGCCAGATGTCCACCAATGTGTAACTTCGATATCAGTCGCACGTGCTGCACCAGCTGCAAACAGCGATACAGACAGTGCCAAAGCAGCAGTTAATTTCTTTAAACCCATGACAATTTCCTCCCATGTCTTTTTAAGGTCGAGGGCAAGCTAGGGGAAAAAAAATCGTTTTGCAACGTTTCAGATAAAGATTCACGAAAGATTCTTTTGCTGCATTGCAACAAGCTAATTAAGGACTTGCAACGTTTCAGACATTGGCTAGTGTCACGCGGGCTATGGCAAAAATTGAAGAAATTCACAAACGCCCTACTTTGCGCACTTTGGCGCAGATAACCGGGCTTGGCGTGTCCACAGTCAGCCAAGCCTTGCGCGATAATCCTGAAATTGCCGATGAAACCAGAAGGCGCGTAAAGCTAGCTGCGCAGCAAGCAGGCTACCGCCCAGACCGTGCGGGTGTCCGGCTTCGCACCGGCAAGACCAATGTGATAACGCTGATCTTGAATTCCGATGGCCCGTCTCTTTCGCTCACCGAGCAAATGGTTTACGGCATTTCAGATGTCTTGAAGGGCACACCCTATCATTTGGTCGTCACACCTTATGAATTGTCTGACCCCATGGCTCCCGTACGCTATGTCGTTGAAAACAAATTGGCCGATGGCGTCATTATTTCACGAACCCAAGCTGATGATCCGCGCGTCCGCTATTTGGTCGACAATAACATGCCCTTTGCCACCCATGGCCGAACCCAATGCGGCATCAATCACCCGTTTCATGATTATGACAATGAAGTATTTGCAAATCTTGCGGTCGCGGCCTTGGCAAAACGGGGGCGAAAGCGCATTGCCCATCTCATTCCACCACCGGGCCTGCTCTTTCACCTCCACGCCATTACCGGGTTCGCAAATGCGCTGCGTGAATTTGGCTTGAGCGAATTTCTTGCAAATAATTTGAACATCGACACAAACATCGCCGAAGTCCTGCGCTTCGGAACCGACGTTGCGCAATTGAACGATGCACCAGATGGTTATGTGAGCTACAGCGAACTTTCAACGATGGCCATCATTACAGGTCTTGAAGCGGCAGGAAAAACACTTGGCCGCGACTTCGACATTGTCACCAAACAATGCTCGCCTTTCATGTCTTGGTTCCGTCCTGGTTTGATGATGATCAACGAAGATCATAAACTGGCAGGCCGAGAATTGGCCAAGGCCGTTCTCGGTGCAATTAAAGGCGAGGATGTAAAATCGCTTCAAAGCCTTGTGGCCCCATTCCACGTGGTGGAATAGCGTATCAAGGTTCCACTTGATCTGAATGTACTAATCAATAACAATGCGGCGCATCACAACAAAGGCAATGCAATGTCGAATCCCCATTATTACGCCCCAAGAGGCGGCCATCCTCCTCAAACAGATTTGCTAACAGGCCGTGCTGTTTTCACAAACTCTTATGCAGTGATTCCCAAGGGTGTGATGAACGACATCGTGACCAGCGCACTCCCTTTCTGGGAAAAAACCCGCGCTTGGATCATAGCAAGGCCCCTCTCTGGTTTTGCCGAAACTTTTTCTCAATATATTATGGAGGTATCTCCCGGCGGTGGCAGCGATGCGCCAGAGCCAGACACAAGTGCACAAGCCGTTTTGTTTTGTGTAGAGGGTGAATTCACGCTCACAATTGCCCGCAAAGAATATCAAATGGTGGCAGGTTCTTACGCTTTCATCCCACCCGCCACCAGATGGCGGGTAAATAACGCAACGGCCGCACATGCGCGCTTTCACTGGATCAGAAAATCATACGAAACTGTGAAAGGCATCAAAGCGCCAGAAGCTTTCGTGGTGAACGAAGAAGATATCACTCCGAATGTGATGCCCGACACCAACGGCGCATGGAGCACCACGCGGTTTGTTGACCCTGCGGATCTTCGTCACGATATGCATGTATCAATCGTGAACTTCGAACCGGGCGGCGTTATCCCATTTGCAGAGACCCATGTTATGGAACATGGGCTTTATGTGTTAGAGGGCAAAGCTGTTTACCGCCTCAATCAAGACTGGGTTGAAGTGGAAGCAGGCGATTTCATGTGGCTCCGCGCCTTCTGCCCTCAAGCCTGTTATGCCGGTGGGCCCGGCCGCTTTCGTTACCTGCTCTACAAAGATGTAAACCGCCACGCGAAGCTTTCTTACAAATGAAAATCGAATATCTAACCAAGGAAGCCTTTGCGCCCTTTGGCGAAGTGGTGGAGATTGACGGCGCGCAACATTACACCATCAATCAAGGTTTCGCCGAACGCTTTAATAGTCTCGCCGATATTGACGTGAATACCGAGGGCGGCGAAGTGAATGTCTCAATCTTCACGGCAATCCCTCGCCCTACACCAATTGCAATAGAATTAATGGAACGACATCCACTCGGCACGCAATTATTTTATCCATTGCAAAATGAGGACTGGTTAGTGTTGGTGTGCGCTAACCCGTTGGATGAAAGCAGTTACAGATTATATCGAGCAGCGGGAACACAGGGCGTAAACTACGCTCGCAATGCATGGCATCATCCATTGCTGGTGCATTCTGAAAGTCGTTTCTTGATCGTTGATCGCAAAGGCGCAGGCAATAATCTGGAAGAAGTTTTGTTGCCTAATCCTTTCCAACTCTAGAGCATCGGGCAGTTATAAGGAAATTGCACTCAACTAAATCGTCATCCCGGCGAAGGCCGGGACTGGGCTTTTACGTGAGTGTTTAGCCCAACCCCGTCCTTCGACGGGGTGACGGTTCGTTGTGTTGCGTAATCTCAATTTACCAACCGACGCAATAACCGAAATTTGGCCATAGCATGACGACACTGTGATTTATTTTTCACAGAAATTTCTCATTATCACCACATCATCATTGTGTGATCGACCGCAGCAAAGGCAGTGATTGTCTTTGTGTTAACACTCAAAACTTGGAGGTATATAATGATCCGCAAGATGATAATTGCAGGTGTGGCTGTTGCTGCATTCGCAGCTCCCGCCTTGGCCGCAACGGAGTTCTATGTTGCTAAAGATGCAGCAACACAGAAGTGCGCTGTCATGGACACTAAACCCGACGAGAAGGCTGCAATGGCAGTTGGCACTGTCAGCTACGCAACCAAGGAAGACGCTGATGCTGCGATGAAAACAGCACCAGAATGTAAAGCATAAAATTGCGGGGGCCGGTGGTGCAAGGTTCGCATCACCGGCATTACGCAGTGCTGAAGTGTTTCAAGCAATGCCGCGCGATATCTTCACGTTTTGCCACCCATACCTGGTCATGGGCTAAAACATAATCAATAAATTTAGCCAAACCAACAGCCCGTCCAGGCCGCCCCACCAAACGGCAATGCAATCCAATGCTCATCATCTTTGGTGACCCACGCTTGCCCTCCTCATAAAGGCAATCAAACGAATCCTTCAGATACTGATAAAAATGCTCGCCCGTATTAAACCCTTGCGGCGTTGCAAAGCGCATATCATTGGCATCAAGCGTATAAGGCACAATCAAATGTTTACCGCCCTGCGGACGATCTAAAAAATACGGTAAGTCATCGGCATAGTCATCCGACGAATACAAAAAACCACCCTCTTCCATCACAAGTTTAGTGGTGTTCATCGAACAGCGACCTGTGTACCAACCCAAAGGCCGTGACCCCGTAACCTCCGTGTGAATGCGAATGGCTTCCATAATCGAAGCACGCTCCGCCTCTTCGGGCATATCTTTGTGCTCAACCCATTTCAAACCATGCGAAGCAATTTCCCAACTGGCTTCCTTCATCGCCTGCACCTGTTCAGGCGATCGCTGCAAAGCTGTGGCCACGCCATAAATTGTCAGCGGCACATTGCGCCCTGTAAACATGCGCCACAGCCGCCAAAAACCAGCGCGTGCGCCATATTCATAAATCGATTCCATATTCCAATGGCGTTGTCCGGGCCATGCCGCGGCCCCAACGATCTCAGAGAGAAATGCTTCGGACGCCGCATCACCGTGCAAAATATTATTCTCGCCACCTTCTTCGTAGTTGAGAACAAATTGCACAGCGACATGCGCGCCACCTGGCCATTTCGGATCAGGAATGGCGCGGCCATAGCCCTTCATATCGCGTGGGTATTGCGCCATTTTATTCTCCGTAAGGAATCCAGATATTCTTCACTTGGGTTGCCCGGCGCAAATATTCATGGCCTTGCCCCTGCTCAGGATTAAACCAGTCAACACGCTTTCCATCATTCACCCACGTAGGCTTAACATTGCCAGCCGAAGCCTGCTCAACCATCGCAGAGCCAACTGCATCACCATGATACCAAATTGCTGCCACTTCATCGTGTTCGGCAAGCGTTTTGGTGAGTTCATCGCGCGCACCCGTGACGATGTTCACCACACCATCTGGCACGTCAGACGTGTCTAAAACTTGATAGAAATCAGTGGCGATCAGCGGCATAGATTGCGAAGCAACCAACACGACGCGGTTACCCATGGCAAGAGCTGGCATCATCAACGAAATCATCGACAGCAACGGGTTTTCATTCGCGCACACAAGTCCAATCACACCATAAGGTTCATTCATGGCCAATGTCGTTTGCTTCTTCGAATTGGTCGAATGAATCCGGCCATCATATTTATCGGTAAGTGCTGCATAAAAGAAAATGCGTTCGAGCGATGCTTCAACTTCGCGCTTGGCCTCACGCGTTGATGCGCCAGCTTGCACCAATCGCCTGGCAAACTCATCGCCACGCGCTGCCAAGTTCTCTGCAATGAAATACAAAACCTGCGCCCGGTTATGTGCCGATCCGCTTGACCAAGCCGAGGCCTTCAGTGCCGCTTCAACAGCATTGCGCACATCCTTGCGGTTGCCCAATCCAGCAAGTCCCAGCACCTTGCCCCTGGCAGATATAACCTCATAGCTATATCCAGAGTCTGGCCGCGATTGTTTGCCGCCAATATAAAGTTTTGCCGTGCGATCAATCAGATCGGCCGCATTCTGGCGGAGCTCGGAACTGGGTGATGCAATCGGTTTTGCTGTCGGAGTTTTTTCAACTTTTAATTCCCTCGTCCAATCTGCAACGAGATATTCATACATTCCCTCGCGCCCACCTTCGCGACCAAAGCCTGATTCTTTGTAACCGCCAAACCCAGCCGCAGCATCAAACAGATTGGTTGAATTAATCCATACAACTCCGGCCTTCACACGCGCGGCAAGATCAAGCGCCACATTAATGTTCTCCGACCATATCGAGGCCGCCAAGCCATACGCCGTGTGATTGGCCAGCGCCACAGCTTCTTCCGGCGTACGGAATGTCATCGCTGAGATCACAGGCCCAAAAATTTCCTCGCTCATAACAGATGAAGATGTATCAACATCAACAAACAGAGACGGCGCGAAATAATTGCCTTTATCAGGCATCACGCATGGCGCTTGAATCAAGGTGCCACCATCAGTCTCGCCTTTCTTCACCATGGCAGTGACACGCGACAATTGAATTGGATCAACCAGTGGCCCCATATCATTCGATTTATCAAGCGGGTCGCCAACACGAAGCGATGCCATGCGGTGTTTCAACTTTGCATAAAATTTCTGCGCAATGCCTTCCTGCACCAGAAGCCTTGTTCCTGCGCAACACACTTGGCCCTGATTGAACCAAACAGCATCCACCACACCTTCAACCGCCGCATCTAAATCCGCATCATCGTAAAC
>CAXTKN010000091.1:1367-9680 GCA_964244805.1 uncultured Aestuariivirga sp. | reverse complement strand
GAGCGGCGGCGGGGCCGCTGATGCTGCGTTTGCCTTGCTCCCATTTCCGGTAGCCAGACACACTCATGCCCATGAGAGGTGCCATTTGCGCCTGAGTCAATTTCGCATGTTTGCGAACTTCGCTTGGATCGAGCGGCGCATGGACAATGGCATGGCCATTGCCCTTGGCATGGGCCAAAGCTTCACTGAGTGATTGAATAAGATCGTCACCAAACTTGCTCATTGTTTTTTCCAAATTCAAATTGCCCTACTACACCGTCACAACGTCAACAATAATCCCGCCCTTGTCCAAGGCGGCCTTCAACGCAACGCCGGGCATGGCGTTGGTGATTAGGCGATCAAAATCATTATAGTCGCAAACTTGGACAAGTGATGACTTTTCGAATTTTGATGAATCGGAGAGGACGACCCGGTGCTCGGCGCGTCTTAATGCCATGTAAGCGATATTGGCCTCATCCAACTCGGCGTCCATTGGCCCGAGCTGAACGTCAATTGCTCCAACCGAGATGAACGCATATTTCACTTTGAACCACGAGAAAAATTCAACCGCGGTGTCTCCGAAGGATGCGCCGTTGTCGCCCTTCAATGCGCCGCCGGCCATATAGACCTTGTTGCCGTTCACGAGTGCCAGGTTCCGGGCAATGTCGGATGAATTCGTGACAATGGTGAGGTTGCGCTTGGTGCGCAATTCTTGGGCAAAGATGCTGGTTGTTGTTCCTGTGTCGATCATCATGCTGTCGCCATCTTGAACAAGCTGGCACGCAAATTTGGCGATGGCGCGTTTGGCATCAGCATTCTCACGCAGGCGGCGTTCGAAGGGGGCCTCACTGCCAAGGTTTGGCAGGGCCAATGCACCGTGGAGTTTTAGAATCGAGCCATCATTCTCTAATAATTTAGCGTCACGCCTGATGGTTTCATCAGAGACTCGGAGCTCTGCCGCGAGCTGAATGATGGTTGCTGTGCCATGATCGCGAATGAAGTTGAGTATTTCCACCTGTCGTTTTGAGGTTTTGTGGCTTTTCATGTGTTTTATGTCAAATTGTCTCGCGTTGTCTTGTTGAATTCCAACATAAATAACACAAAGTAATCACATTTCAACATAATTCCACAATCTGTTTGACTCCGTGACAATTATACGCAATTTTGAGTACATCCAGACCGATTACGGTTGGGATAATCAAAAGGCTGCCATCCCCGCTTCCTGCACGGGGGTCGGTCTGGATCATGTAACTGCCCCCGGTGCATGGTTTAGTGACTGCTGATTTTTCGGCGATGGCAGCTGATTTGATTTTAAAGAATTATCAGGCGTTTTGATTGGCTGTGTTGTGGAAGCCGACAAAGCGCTTTTTTGGAGTTTTTGATGACGGTTGCAGAGACGCGGGTGAGGGGGCTCGCCATTTGGAAAGACTTGAAAGCCGTTCAACCGTTAAAAGGTGGGGTTAGCAATGCCAGCTTCACCGTCCAAGACGTATCCGGAAAATTTGTTGCGCGCGTCGGTGAAGACTATCCGTTTCACCAAGTTTCGCGCGAGCGTGAAGCAATAGCCACGCGTGCCGCTTTTGAAGCGGGCTTATCTCCTGAAGTGGTTCACATTGAAAATGGCTTGATGGTGGTGCGGCACATTGATGCCCGCACTTATGAAGAAACAGACGTGCGCGCAAACCGCGAAGCCTGTGTGGAAATGATTATGCGGTGCCACCGCGATATGGGCAAACGCGTGGGCGGGCAGGGTGCTATTTTCTGGGTATTCCAGATTTTACGTGACTATGCGGCCACGCTTAAATCCGCGGGTCATGCTCGCATTTTGGAAATTTCAAGATGGATGCGGGTTATTGACGGCTTGGAAACAGCGCAAATTCCAATGCCGATTATTTTTGGACACCATGATTTGTTGCCCAGTAACTTTATGGATGATGGAAAAAGACTTTGGCTGATTGATTGGGAATATGGCGCGTTTGGAACGGCGATGTTTGACCTTGCCAATATTGCCGCAGCAAATTCTTTCGATGAGAATTTAGAAAGCCAAATGCTGGTGCAATATTTTGGCCGCGCACCGGATCTTGCCACTTTGCGCGCTTACTACGCGATGAAAGTGGCCGCTGCTTTGCGCGAAGCGATGTGGGGCATGATCTCAGAACTTTATCTTAAAGCACCGGGTGTGGATTACGTTGCCTATGCGGCTGAATATTTAGGCCGCTTTGAAACCATTTTAAAAAATTATGAAACAAGGTTTAAATCTCTATGACTGACTCATTTCCGACTCATGCCGATATTGTTGTCATTGGCGGGGGAATTATTGGCTGCTCCACGGCGTATCATTTGGCCCGTGACCACAAAGCCAATGTTATTGTGCTTGAACAAAATAAAATCACCTCCGGTTCAACTTGGCATGCCGCGGGCCTTGTGGGGCAATTGCGATCATCGGCTTCGATCACACAAGTTTTGAAATATTCAGTTGAACTTTATAAAAATCTTGAAAAAGAAACCGGCTTGCAGACAGGTTGGAAGATGACCGGTTGTTTGCGTCTTGCTACGAATAAGGATCGGTGGACTGAATATCAGCGCTTGGCCACCACAGCGCAAAGCTTTGGCATGGAAATGAATCTCCTCTCGCCTGCTGAAGTGAAAAAAATGTTTCCGCTTCTGGAAACAAAAGATTTGGTTGGTGCTTCATATTTGCCAACTGATGGACAGGCTTCACCATCAGATATCACGCAGTCGCTGGCAAAGGGTGCGCGCATGCATGGCGCTAAATTTTATGAAGGTGCACGGGTTACGGGCTTTGACATTGTTGAGGGTCGCGTGATTGCGGTCAAAACCAATCTTGGTTCCATCACCTGTTCACGTGTTGTCAATTGTGGTGGCATGTGGGCGCGGCAGATTGGGGCAATGGCTGGTGTTACAGTTCCGTTGCAACCCGTGAAGCATCAATATGTCATCACCGAAAAGATCGAAGGCCTTGCCAGCGATGCTCCGACGGTTCGTGATCCCGATTTGCGCACTTATTTTAAAGAAGAAGTGGGTGGGCTGATGTTTGGTGGCTATGAGCCTAATCCGAAGACCTGGGTGCAAGATGACGTTCCGGGAAATTTTGAGTTCCAATTGTTTGATGATGATTTTGACCATTTCGAACAACATATGAGCAATGCATTGCTGCGTTTTCCGGCGCTTGAAAAAACCGGCGTTAAGAAAATGATCAATGGGCCTGAAAGTTTCACGCCTGATGGTAATTTTATTTTAGGTGCAGCGCCCGAGTTAAAGAATTTCTATGTTGGTGCTGGGTTCAATGCATTTGGGATTGCTGCTGGTGGTGGTGCAGGTTGGGTGCTGGCTGACTGGGTGATGAAGGGCGAGGCACCGACGGATTTGTGGAGCGTTGATATTCGCCGTTTTTCTGCATTGCATAAAGATCGCGCATGGGTGAATGAGCGCACGCTTGAAGCCTATGGCAAGCATTACACTGTGGCATACCCGCATGACGAATATGTTTCAGCACGGCCACGCTTGAAATCACCACTTTATGAGACGTTGAAGAAAAAGGGTGCAAGCTTTGGCTCGAAGCTTGGTTGGGAACGACCAAATTGGTTTGCGGCTGAAGGCGAGCCGACGCAAGATGTTTACACGATGGGCCGCCAAAATTGGTTTGCTAATGTTGGTGCAGAGCATAAAGCGGTTCGTGAAACAGCCGGACTCTTTGATCAATCATCCTTTGCCAAATTTGAGATGAAGGGTGAAGATGCCGAGGCGGTTCTAAATCATATTTGTGCGAACAAAATTCCTGCTGAGCCTGGACGATTGGTTTACACACAATTGCTTAATCAACGCGGCGGCATTGAATGCGATCTCACTGTTGCAAGATTGTCTGAGGATCATTTTTATATCGTAACAGGAACTGGTTTCCGCACGCATGACTTTCATTGGATTCTTGATCATATTCCGAAAGATGCAAAGTTGCGATTTGTCGATGTGACTGAGCAGTTTGGAACACTGTCTTTGATGGGGCCATTGTCGCGCGAGATTTTACAGAAAACGACTTATGGCGATATTTCGGCAAAGGGCTTCAAGTTTGGTGATGCAAAAACCATCGGCCTTAAAGGTCATCCCGTGCGGGCTTTGCGAGTGACTTATGTTGGCGAGCTTGGTTATGAATTACATGTGCCGATTTATGCGCTGGCCGATGTCTATATGGCTTTGATGCGGGCTGGCGACCCGATGGGGTTGAAACTGGCTGGTTACCGCGCCATAGACTCGCTGCGGCTTGAAAAAGGTTACCGTGCTTGGGGTGCTGATATTACGCCCAATGATACGCCGCTTGAAGCGGGGCTTGGCTGGGCGGTGAAATTAAAGAGTGGTGCCGATTTTATCGGACGCGCTGCTTTGGAAGCGAAGATTGGTAAACCACTTCAGAAAATGTTGGCGGGTTTTACGACTGAGCGGGAAGATGTTGTATTGCTTGGTCGCGAAACGATTTTGCGCGATGGCAAGTTTGCGGGGTACCTCACTTCGGGTGGCTATGGCTATACTTTATCTAAGCCGATTGGTTATGGCTATGTGCGAAACGCCGATGGTGTTTCGGATGATTATGTGATGGCGGGCAATTATGAATTGGTGGTGGCGCAAGAAAAAGTGAAGGCCACACCACATTTAAAGCCGCTCTATGATCCCACCAACGCGCGCATCAAAGCTTGAGCGCCACACATTTCTGGTAGCGCTTATCCACACTCTCGGCGAAATTCTGCGTAGTCATATGGCGACGGATTTTTGGGCTGTTCAACTCGATTGAAGGAATTTCAGCAAAGGCTATGGGTCGCTTAGAGTTTCGCGCATAAAGATCGCGCAGCTGGAGATAGGTTTGCGTGGCTGGGAAGTCAGCTGACTTTTCTTTTAACAAATCAGCACGTAGCTTTTTATCATCAATGCCGAGATTGAATGTCTTGATCACCGCACGCAAAGCCGTTTCGGTGCTGCTAACTTTGGTCAAGGCTTGTTGATCTTTGTTATAGAGCAATAAGTCACCGTCAATTGCCAGTTTCGTTTTGCTCAGTGTGCTGATGATTTTCTGGAACGCCGCATTGCGGCTGGCGTACCGACCTGCATTGTAATCAGCAAAGCGATAGATTTTGCGGTTGTAACCTGAGTCATAACCCAGCAATTGCATCACGCCATAATGCATGCCGCCGTGCCTCGTATAGAGATCATCGCGCACTGCATAAACATCAGCCAAATTCATGGGCAAATAACGACCTTCGCGGGCTTTTGCCAAGGCAAAGCGCACCGAGACTTGCATTGAGCCAATGGTATTGATGTCGTTCCGGTCTTCAATCATTTGATTGAGCAGACCGCTTTGCACCAGCAGCGAAAGGCTGGAACGTTTTCCGGCATCGTCCACGATGGAACGATAGGTCATATCCAAATCACGCTCGGTTTTGGCAGCGCGGATGCGGGCCATATAGCTTTCGCCCAAGCTGGGTGAGGTTTCCAGAAAATTCAGGGCGACGCGGCCCAGAATGGGGATGCGACCTAGTTTGGTTTGCAGGGTTGTCTCAGCAAGGTTGCCTAGCCCTGGCACGGCAGGGTCAGCCACGAAACCTGACTCCTGTGAGATTACGGCGATGGCAGAGCAGATGTTTTCGCGACTGGCGGGCAGGGACTCAGTTCTCAACACATCAAGCAGATCAATCGCCCAACCCTGCGGGTCAGTCACATTCGGGCGGGCGTTGCGGATCAGATTGGTGGTATCTGCAATCGAGGCTTCCTGCGCATGGGCGAAAGTTGCGCTGGTTAGAATTGCAATGAGGATGGCAAATCTTTTCATAAGGTCGGTTTTAGCGGGATTTGTGGCCAATTTATATTGCTTCGTTTTTGGGGCTGCGATACGTCAGTTTATACAGGAGAATTTGATGTTTACGAAAGCCGATGCCTTGAAACTTGATGCCGCGGACAAGCTGAAACATAAGCGTGCCGAATTCTCAATCCCTGAAGGCATGATTTATCTTGATGGCAATTCGCTTGGTGTTTTGCCCAAGTCTGCAGTGGCACGGGTGAAGCATGCTGTGGATGTGGAGTGGGGTGTTGATCTGATCACTTCATGGAACAAGCATGGCTGGTTTCAAAAGCCGTTGGTGATTGGCAATAAGATTGCACGGTTGATTGGTGCGTCAAAGGACAGCGTAATTGTTGCAGATTCAATTTCGGTCAACATGTTCAAAGTGCTCAGCGCGGCGCTGGCGAAGAATCCGTCACGCAAAGTGATCTTGTCTGACTCCGGGAATTTTCCCAGTGATCTTTATGTGGCGCAAGGCCTAAGCGGTTTCATGAATGATGGGCACTCTTTGCGCGTAGTGGAACCAGAGGCGGTAATGGACGCGATCACTGAGGACGTGGCGGTGGTGATGTTGACGGAGACGGATTATCGCTCGGCGCGCCGCCATGATATGAAAGCGGTGACGGATAAGGCCCATGCCAAAGGTTGTTTGGTGATTTGGGATTTGGCGCATTCGGCGGGCGCTGTGCCTGGACGTTTGGAAGAGGTGAATGCCGATTTTGCTGTTGGTTGCACCTATAAATATTTGAACGGAGGGCCGGGCTCGCCCGCATTTATCTATGTGCATCCGAGTTTGCAAAATGAAGTGATGCCAGCGCTGGTGGGATGGTGGGGCCATGCGGCACCTTTTGCCTTTTCGCCAGAGTTTGAAGCGGCTTCTGGCATTATCCGCATGCAATGCGGCACGCAGCCGATGTTGTCGATGCAAGCGCTCGACGCAGCGATGGATGTGTGGGCCGATGTGGACATGGTTGATGTTTATGCAAAGGCACAAAAAATGTGCGCGCTGTTTACGGAGTTGGCCGAGGCGCGGTGCGGTGCGCATGGCGTTACACTTTATGGCTCACGTGATTTTGCTCATCGCGGCAGCCACGTCTGTCTGCGCCACACGCAAGCCTACGCCATCATGCAAGCCCTGATTTCGCGCCGCGTGATCGGAGACTTCCGTGCGCCCGACATGATGCGCTTTGGTTTTGCACCGCTGTATAATTCATATGTGGATGTATGGGATGCTGTGGAGGTTTTGCGCGGGGTGTTGGATGAGCGCTTATGGGATGTGCCGCAGTTTCGGGAACGGAAGGCTGTGACTTGAGCTGCGAAATGGTTGGATCAAGGCCCTCTCATTGTTGCAGTTGCTGGCTTAGCCTGATTTGTGATAAGCCCTAGAAATGACCAAGCTCGAGCAAATCATAGCAGATGTCACAAAGCTCAACTCGCAAGAATTGGCTAAGCTTTCGGATTGGTTTGCAGAGTTTCATTCCGAGCAATGGGATAAACAGATTGAAGTCGATGCCGAGGCAGGGCGATTTGATCAGTTGGCTGCAAAAGCACTGGCTGAGCACAAGGCTGGGCGGACGAAAGCGCTTTGAAGCATTTTGCGGCTCTATCATTTTGGGACTGCTACAATGCCCTGCAACCACAATATCAAAAGCTTGCAGATAAGAATTTTGAACTTTTGAAACAAAGCTCAGGTCACCCATCGTTGCATTTCAAGAAAGTGGGCAATTATTGGTCTGCTCGTATCGGGCGTGATTTTCGAGCGCTGGCTGTTCAAGCAGATGATGGTTTTGTTTGGTTTTGGATTGGGCCGCACTCTGATTATGAAAAGATGATTAAGTAACCCCCGCTTTCTTATCGGCCTCAACCATCTCCGCGCGCCGTTTGCTTGCATCGCCGAAGCCGCCGCCGCCGGGGAGGTCTAGGATTAGGCTGTCGCCTTTTGGAACCAAGTGATTGCCTTTGTCGGGCAGGGCCGCGCCACTGCCGAGGCGGGCAGAGCCAAGCGAGCCTGGTTTGCCGCCGTCGCGGCCTTGGGCGGCATGTTTGATGCGGTCGAAGGTGGCGGCGCTGATTGTGAAGGGGGCTTGTTCTCGGTTGCGGATTTCGAACCTTTGCGAAAGACCGCCACGATATTCGCCTTCACCACCGCTGCCTTTCAGGAATTGTTTTTCCTTGAACCACAGCGGGCATTGAGACTCGGTGATTTCGACGGGGATGCCGCCTATGCCGGATGGGAAAGCCATGGTGGAGAGGCCGTCTTTGCCAGGCCTGCCACCGATGCCGCCGAGACCGATGGCCAGCACGCCGAAATCACTCGTGCCTTCTAAGTCAGCACGCGCCACGCGGCCATGAGCAGAATTGAGAGAGATCATCCAAATGCTGCCTGCAGATTCCGCTTGGACTTTTCCGGGCAGCGCCTGCGCCAAGCAACCAAACACGGCATCGGCCAACATTTGCCCCGTGACATGCCGCGAGGTGACGGGCGAGGG
>CAXTKN010000091.1:0-1267 GCA_964244805.1 uncultured Aestuariivirga sp. | reverse complement strand
GCGAGGATGATGCTGAGCAATTCATCGTTCAGCTTGCCTTGTTTGCGGATCATCAGATGAGGGATCAGCGTTCCTTCTTCAAAGCTTGAATTTGCTTTTGCCGAGAAACCCACACCGCCCACATCAATCACATGACAGGTGGAAGCAAAAAAGGCGACGAGTTTTTGTTTGAGGAACACTGGTGTCATCATCACATAGTCAAACAGATGGCCTGTGCCGAGCCATGGGTCATTGGTGCAATAAACATCGCCGGGCTTCATGGTGTGTTGCGGATATTTGTCGAAGAAATGCGCAACGGCCGTGGCCATGGTGTTTACGTGGCCGGGCGTTCCGGTCATCGCTTGGGCGATCATGTGGCCTTGTGCATTATAAACACCAGCCGAGAGGTCACCTGCTTCGCGTGTGATGGTGCCAAAGGCGGTGCGGAGGAAGGATTGTGCTTGTTCTTCGACCACTGCGATCAAACGATTCCACATCACTTGGGTTTTGATGGCCTCTAATGCGGCTTTGCTCATTTGGTTTTTTCCATCACGATGTAGCCCAGTGAATTAATTGTCGCGTTGAAGTTTGCACCGACGATTGTTGATGTTTCATGTTCAGCAATGATGGCCGGGCCTTTGAGGGACATGCCGGGTTTGAGGTCAAAGCGCCAATATACGGGGGCGTTGGTGAGCTTACCTAAGGCCGCATCATAAACCTTCCGTGTACGGAGGGGTTTTATGGCTTTGCGTTTTGCCACGGTTTTGGCGACGGCAGGCTTACCGACGTGGGATGAACAGGTGAGCGACCAAGTGATTGCTTCGGCTTGTTGGTTTGGAATGGTAAGACCATAGATAGACGCGTAGGTCTTCTCAAATATGACTTTCAGTTTTGGCCCGTCTGAATTATTCAGTGTACGGATGGGTATGGCGACTTGGATTTCATGGCCTTGGCCGACATAACGACAATCAGCGATAATATGGATGAATGGCTTTTCGTTTTTGAGTGCAGGCTTTACCACGGCTTCGGCATCGCGGGTCATTTGTTTGATGAGGGCGTTGACGTGGGCCGCGTCAAAATGATCAAGATTAACCGCGAAGGATTTGGTGATTTCGTAAGCGACGGGGGCTTGTAAGAAACCGATGGCTGAACCAACGCCAGCGCCGCCGGGCACGATGATTTTGGTGATGCCGACTTTTTCGGCCAAGCGACAGGCATGCAAAGGCGCACCGCCACCAAAGGCCACCATGGTGCATTTGGCTATGTCTTTGCCGCGTTCAATGGCGTG
>CAXTKN010000090.1:6396-9690 GCA_964244805.1 uncultured Aestuariivirga sp. | reverse complement strand
GATGGCTCGCCGACGACGATTAATCGCACATCGGTTTTGCTGTTGTTGATGATGGTGTGGGCGATGCCTGTGCCGGAGGCAAAGCCAATGCCGTCACCTGGCTTTAGGCGGTGTAGATGGCCGTCGAGCCAGAGGTCAGGGGTGCCTTCGATCACGTAAACGAACTCTTCTTCGTCTGCCTCGGCATGAGGCCATGAAACGCGCCTGCCGGGCGGGAGTCTTTCATGGTGGATGCCCAGCCGCGTAAGATTGAAATGATGTGCAAATGATGCGCTGAGTGACATCAGCTCATCGTCGCCGGGGTAGTGATTTACATCACCCGATTCAATGTCAGTTACATTCGCAACGACCGACTTAAACAGTTCTTGATTGGAAGACATTGGGCTTTCACTTCCCCAAATAGCTGATCAACGCTTCGACATCGCCATTATTTTCTTTGATAATTCTGGTGAATTTGTTACGCATGATTTGGGCGAGCCAGATGGCGGAAACGCTGACATCTTTAACGCTGTAGCTGCCGCCTGATTTTTGTAATCTGAATATGATGACTTGCCCCGTGGAAAGTTTGGTGCCGACTGTAAGGCCGCCTGCTGCTTCATTACAGCTGGTAATGGCGATGCTGTCTCCGGCAAATTTGCTGCCATATTCAGCCATAAAGTTTCCCATATAAGTGCGCGTTCGAGCCACATATTCAGTCTCTCTGGATTTAGGCAAATATTTGCGAAAATTGCCAAGTGCAAATAGGGCCAGCCCGTGCAGGTCAGCATAACGCGATGCTGCCGTGCTAAAGGCCGCGCCCGTGCCACGGCGAGATGCGCTCATGAATGCTTGGCCTGCCGATTGGATATAATCATCTGCGGGACAGGTGCTGGCCGCAGCAAAATCGCATGATGATAAAAATATGAAAGCGCACAAAATAAATTTTCGAGTTCTAAACATTTTCACACCGATTTTCCAACTTAACCAGACTAACCGCACGCTAAACTCTGACAAGTGTTCAGGCTAGTCTTGATTGGCTTGTTTCCATCCTTTGATCCGGCCTTGCCGCAAATGTAGATCTTTTCCGTCGCCTTCAATATCACTTGGTTGTGCCAATGCATAGGTACGCTTGCGCAGTTCGGCCACCAATTCATCGCGGTCTGTCAGATGTTCAATTTCACTGAACGGGATGGGTTTGCCGACACGCACGGGTAAATCACTTCCAATGCGGCGAGCGGTTTCACGGAACACTAATGAGAGACGCAAAGTGAGGCTCATATGACTGGCGAGTTGAAACAGCCTGCTGTTTTGGCCTGTGAAAAAAACAGGCACGACTGTGGCTTTCGACATGCGGATCATTTTAGCGGTGAAGGGCGCCCATGCCAGATCGACAGCTTGGCCTTTATGAGGGCGTTCAGAGGTTGATACCCCGCCGCCTGGAAAAATGCCTACGGCGTGCCCGGCTTTCAGCCATTCCTGCGCTTGGCGTCTGGAGTTTACATTGGTTTCGCGGGCTTCGCGCGTGGGTGCGAAAGACACTGGCAAAAGATTTGCTGCGGCTTCAGGTGCTTGGCACAGAACTTCACCTGCCAAAACTTTGGTATCTGGGCGAACTTGCAATGCGAGCCACGTTAGAGTGATGCCATCTAATACGCCATATGGGTGATTGGAGATGAATACTATTGGGCCAGTTTTTGGAACTTCTGCCAATGTATCTGCTTCGTATTTAACGTTGATGCGCAGGAGGCGCATGGCCGAGTCAAAAAAGCCCATGCCGCGATTAAGATTTTCTTGGTGGGTGATGTAGAGTTTCTTGAGTTTGCGCTGGCCACCGATTTTTTCAATCGCTTGGATGACGGCGCGCTGCAGCAAAGGCTGGTCTGCCGTTGAATAAGAAAAACGGACATTGCGTTTCGCGGGGGCCGGGGCCTGCACCATGGCAGAGGTTATCCTTGGTTCTAACGAGACTTGATGAATTGGCGGTAGTATAGGCTTAAATTTGGCCGACCCAAAGGAGAAGTTCATGTTTACCCTTTATATGCGTAGTGGTTCAGGATCAGCCGCTGTGGAAGCTGTTTTGGCTGAATGTGGGGCAGATGTGCAACTGGTCGATGTCCCTCGTGATGGCCAAGGTTTTGAAGACTACTTGGCCATTAATCCGCGCGGCGAAGTGCCAAGTTTGCGACTGCTTGATAACAGTTTGATGACTGAGAGTGCAGCCATGGTGATCTATCTGGCTGACTTATATCCTTCGGCGCGATTGGCACCGGCGTTGGATTCTCCTTTACGCGCGGTTTATTTGCGCTGGATGCTTTATTTTGCTTCTGCGGTTTATATGGCGGACTTGCGCTTTTTTTATCCGGCTCGTTATTCGGTTTATCCGACTGCGGGAGCAGGTATTAAGGCCAAGGCTGAGATTGATTTGAACCGCGATTTTGATATATTTGCCAATGCTTTAGGGCAGGGTCCTTATATTTTGGGAGAGATGTTCAGCGCGGTTGATCTTTATGCTACGATGCTGATTAGCTGGGCGCCTGATATAAATGCGCTATTTGTACGACATCCAAATGTAGAGCGATATTATAATTTGGTTGCTGCACGGCCCAAAACCAATCCGATCTGGAAAAGCAACAACATGCTATTTTCATGACTGAAACAACGCGAGGTTATATTTGGGGATTTATTGGGGTCGCGATATTTTCTCTAACGCTGCCATTTTCACACATCGCAGTCAGAGAATTTGATCCGCTTTTTATCAGTATCGGGCGGACGGTTTTGGCGGCTTGCGTTGCGGCACCAATCTTGTTGTTTTCGCGCCAGGCTTGGCCCGATTGGGGTGATTTGAAACAATTGTTCTTTGTTGTGCTTGGTGTGATTTTCGGATTTCCAGTTTTGTCGACCATCGCCATGAAAACAGCTCCGGCTTCGCACGGCAGTGTGGTTTTGGCTCTACTGCCTTTGGGAACTGCTTTTATGAGTACGATATTCGCAGGTGAGCGACCCTCACTGCCGTTTTGGGCGTGGAGTGTTTTAGGTTCGGCGGCGGTTGTTGTTTATGCTGTGTGGGATGGCGGCGTGGCATTGCAAGGTGCCGATAGTCTTTTGGTGCTTGCGGTAATTGCTGCATCTATGGGTTATGCAGCGGGTGGGAATTTGGCGCGTAAGCTTGGCGGCTGGCAGGTGATTTGTTGGGCGCTGGTTGTGGCGTTGCCATTGACACTGCCTTTGACGTTTTACTTTGCACAAGGTGTTACGGGGGCTGAGTCACTTCAAGGCTGGTTGTGTTTTGCCTACCTCTCACTGATGAGCCAGCTG
>CAXTKN010000090.1:0-6296 GCA_964244805.1 uncultured Aestuariivirga sp. | reverse complement strand
GTGTGGAAAGGCCCGCAAGCCTCGCTTCTGATTGCACGCAAAAATGCGCGATTTTCGCTAGGCCCCGAATACCAATCATCAAGAACATTGACTTCGCTTCCATCTTCCAATGTGAAAGCAGCGATGTCGATAGCATTGGCCATGCCATGCTCTGAAAGTTTTGCGCCACGCACATTATTGCGTGGGCGGCAGGAATATGATGCGGCGACTTTGAATGAAACCACATTTTGCGCGAATATGGCTTTAGCACGTGGTTGCACAGTATTGGCAATCCACTCTGCCAAGGTGTCTGCCACTTCGCAACGAACCAGTGCGGGTTGGCTGAATGTAATACCGCTTATGTCATAAACTCGGTAGAGGTTGCGACCACCGCAACCATTTGGGTCAGTGAAATCAGGCACGCTTTCGGCTTTTCCAAACGAGCGCGGGTCGATGGCGCAATTGCTGACAGGCGTAGCAACGCCTTCAGTTCGGAAATAGGGCTTGTCGACGCCCGTTGAGCAGGCGCTGAGCATTGCCGCGAAAGCAAGTGCTAATGCAAGTCCAAGATCGAGGCGCGCGTGCATCTTTGGCTGATTCCCTTTGAGTCAAAGAGTCTGAACCGTGGAGGTTAATTAATTCTGGCGATTAAGGGCGGCGATGAGGACATTTACATCACCATTATTTTTTTTGAGGAACTGATTAAAATCACTGCGTTCCCAATAGGTGAGGGAGAAACCCAAAACTTTAGCATCAATAACTTTGTATTTTCCGTCGATCCACGACAAATGCCAAGACACGTTGTAATTTTGACCTGACATCAGATAAACTTTTGATGCGACAAAAATTTCTTTGTTTTCACCAACAGTGGCTTCGCCCATTTCAAATTTTGCGATTGGATATTTGCGTGATTGCTCGGCAAAATACCTTGAAATAAAATTCGCAACGCCACGCTCGTAAGTTTGTTGTGACGACTTTGGCATTTCATACTCGCCCAACAAATAATTTGAGATGCCGGGCACGTCGGCATAGCGTTGGATGACGCGCATAAAGGCGGATACCGTTCCTTGCCGGTGGGCGTGCAGCATGTCTCTGCCGACGAGGTTCATAAACGACACAGAAGGGTGTTCCTCGGCCAATGCGGGAGTGGCCAAGCCCAGAGATAGACAAGCAATAAATGTGCGACGTGAAATCATGATTCGTGTTTACCAGAACCCATGTCAGTCGAACATGGTTAATGATGCGTGAATATCAAAAATTCAAACATTACCAAGTTTCAGCTTCTCGCAATTTTGAATAAAGGGCTTTGAAATCACCACCCGAAGATTTCAGCGTATCACCAAATAGTTTTTTCATAGCGATCGTCAGCCATACGCCTTTGATGTTTAGATCTGACACGCGGTAGCCATCACCCTGTTTTACAACGCGCCAGCGCAGTTTTTCATTGCCGATGCCGCCACCGACGATTCCGGTATCAACAGTAATAAACCTGCCTTGTTCATCGGAGTTGGTGACTTTTAGTTCTTGGCCCTTGAAATCATCAACATACCAAACAAAAAGCGCTGCCGCGTAATTTGCAACCAGATCATAAAACATAGCTTTATCGCCGGAAGGAAGATCACCCTT
The DNA here is from genome assembly GCA_964244805.1 of uncultured Aestuariivirga sp. Taxonomy (GTDB): domain Bacteria; phylum Pseudomonadota; class Alphaproteobacteria; order Rhizobiales; family Aestuariivirgaceae; genus Aestuariivirga. The sequence goes on along the minus strand of CAXTKN010000090.1, from coordinate 4,691 downwards.
GTTCAACCCCAACGCGAAATTCGCGACGTTCGGTATATTGATGTAACGCCCTAAAAGCGAAGCAAAACGGTTTTGTAGGGCCTTATCGCCACGTCGACCGCCATTTGCCAATTTAATAACTTCAACACCCAACTTCTTGACATAGGCTTCAGCACCATCGTCGGCCAAAGCCACTGGTGAAAAGGCAATCGCGCTCGCCGATGCGAAAAGTCCAAAGGTGAAAACACGACGCGACATAGAGTAATTCATGGAAGCCTCTGATTTAAAATTAACGTTTGACATATCTACTTAATTTCATGTGCTAATTTGGGCAGAGTTGAGACAAAAATCAAGCGCCAGAAAAATATAGATCAATTGCGACTGTTTTAAGCAAAATTCGTATTGCGGTTGCTATCTATATAAAGATATGTTTATATAGATTGAAAGGTTGCGCGATGGAAGAATTATTGGCCGGATTGAAAGCTGTAGCGGAAACGACCCGTATCCGGATTCTGTTTGCGCTTTCGCATGGCGAACTGAATGTGACTGAACTCACTTTCATTTTAGAGCAAAGCCAGCCGCGGGTTAGCCGTCATTTGAAGCTGATGGCTGAGGCGGGGCTTATTTCAAGACATAAAGAGGGAAATTGGGTTTTGTTTCGTTTGCGCGAACAGGGGCGCAGTGGGGCACTGGCGCGGGCGCTAGTTGATATGTTGCCAGCGAGCGATGAACTGCTTGCGGCTGATCTGTTGCGGCTTGAAGATATTCGCCAACAGAGACAGGGGCGGGCAGATGAATATTTCAGAACCAATGCTGCCGATTGGGCCAAGCTGCGCTCGCTTCATGTGCGCGAGGCGGATGTCGAGCAGGCAATGCTTGGGCTGCTTGAAAAATTGAAGTTTGAGAACTGTGTTGATTTGGGAACGGGCACGGGACGGATTTTAGAACTGTTGAGTGATCGCGCCAAGAATTTGTTTGGACTTGATATGAGCCGCGAAATGTTGGCGATTGCGCGTTCGAATTTAGAAACGCATAAGCTGCGCAATGCGCAAGTGCGGCAGGCCGATATTTATGCGCTGCCATTTGCGGATGAATTTGCGGATTTGGTGACGATCCACCAGGTGTTGCATTTCTTGGATGATCCACAACGTGCACTTCTTGAGGCGGTTCGCATTTTAGCACCGAACGGGAAGATGTTGATTGTCGATTTCGCTCCTCATGATTTTGAAGAATTGCGTGACCATCATGCACATCGCCGGCTTGGCATTTCGAGTGAGCATATGGCGGGTTGGATGGCGAGGGCGGGGTTAAGTTTGATCAAGCATGACGTGTTGGCTCCACCCTATGTGAATGCGCGCATGGGGCTGACGGTTTCAGTGTGGCTCGCCGAGAATGCCAACACTTCGCAGCATATTGGCGCTTCAAAAATGAATGCAGGGATGAATTGACCATGAGTGACAAACTTTCTGTTTCATTTGAATTCTTTCCGCCGAAAGCGGGCGACGCAGAAGTGGCTTTTTGGCATACGCTGCGCCGCCTTGAATTGATGAAGCCTGACTTTGTTTCGGTGACGTATGGGGCGGGGGGGACGACGCGGGACCGAACGCTGAATACTGTGAGTCGGATTGTGAAAGAGACAGGCCTTGCACCTGCTGCGCATCTGACTTGTGTTGGCGCTTCAAAAGAAGAAGTGAATGCGGTGGTGCGTGATTTCTGGAATGCAGGCGTGAGGCATATTTTGGCACTTCGTGGTGATCCTCCTGCGGGTGTTGGCACGAGGTTTAGTCCGCATCCTGATGGGTACCGCAATGCCGCTGACTTGGTGCGTGGTATTCGCGAGATTGCGGATTTTCAGGTTTCGGTTTCAGCTTATCCGGAGAAGCACCCTGAGTCGGTTTCAATTGAAGAAGATTTGGCGTTCCTAGCCGATAAGGCCGATCATGGTGCGACACATGCGATTACGCAGTTTTTCTTTCACAACTCGTTTTATTTAAGGTTGCGCGACCGGATTGCGGCGCGGGGCATAAACATAAAACTTTTGCCGGGGATATTGCCCATCACAAATTTCGCCAAGGCGCAAGAATTTGCGGCCAAATGCGGCGCGCATATTCCGCCTGCGATGACGGCGCGGTTTGCGGGATTGGACAAAGATCCTGAAACCCGCAATTTGGTTGCTGCCATGGTGGCGGCTGAGCAAGTTCAGGCGCTGGAGCGCGAGGGTGTTGATGCATTTCACTTTTACACTTTGAACCGCGCTGATTTGGTTTATCCGATTTGCCGGATGATTGGACTTGGAGCGCCAGCGGAAGAACAGGCGGCTTGAAGTAACGCCATTGACGCTTTGATTAACAAAGCGTAATTTTAGACGCGGGGTTTCTTTTTTTGTAAAGGATATTCTGATGAAAAGACTTTCAATTGTCGGAATTGCAGCTGCGGCAGCGATTGCCTTGAGTTTGGGAGCAGTTGCGCCAGCCCAAGCAAAAGTGTTTTTCTCTTTTGGAGTTTTCCCGAGTTATGGATACGGATATGGTTTCCATCATCATTATGGGTATGGTTATCATCGGTGTGGATGGAAAGCTGTGAAAATACGTGTACGCCGCCACCATCATTGGTCTTGGGTTTGGACAGAGCGCCGCGTTTGCTGGTGATTTTGTTGATCTTTATTGAGTAGCTTTGGCCGCCCTTGCAAAAGCAACAGGGGCAAGGCATATCTTGGCTCATGGAACAAGAAATCATGAGGCCGGAAGGCCAGCCGAAAGTTAGCTCTCAAGCTTTTAGTCCGTTTGGGTGTTTTTTGGCGGCATCGGGTGTTACTCTCCTGACATTTTGTTTGGTCGGGGCTGCGGCTGCGGCATCTGTTTGGGCCTTAGCGAAATTAGTTGGGCTGCCTGATATTGCGCTATTGATTATGTTGGGGTTGGTGGCCATTCCCGTCATTGCCGGAACAATTTGGACGGCTGGCCGGGCTTGGCATGTGGAGCAACGTTTGGCGCAAGGGCTTGACGTTGATACACCGGTTTTTAAGCTGGCCTATTATTTTCGTAAGACTGCCTGACAAGATTTTAGTTTGACTGGGGTGCTGGCATGACGGTTTGGGCCCGTATTTCTGAAACAGTTACTGGTATCGGCGATTCGATTTCAAGCTTGATCGGTCTGGGGCAGGGGCATGATCAAACTCCCGAAAAATCTGTAGCCTTCACCATTGGTATGATTGCGCTGGGTGCCAAGATGGCTAAAGCCGATGGCGTGGTGACCGATGATGAGGTGCAGGCTTTTTCACAAGTCTTTCATGTGCCGGAAAAAGACCGGCCAGCGGTTGAGCGCGTTTTCAATTTGGCGAAGCAGGATGTGGCTGGTTTTGAATCATATGCTTTGCAGGTTGCAAAGCTGTTTAAGTTAAAGTCGTCGGTTCTTGAAAGTGTTTTAGACGGGTTGTTCCATATTGCAAAAGCAGATGGAGTGGTTCACGAAAATGAATTGCTTTATCTTGAAAGCGTTGCGGAAATTTTTGGATTTGCGAAAGCTGATTTTTCACGGATTCGGTCGCGCCATGTTTCGTTGAAAGATGATCCTTATGAAGTGTTGGGTTTAGAGCCGGGCATTGGATTTGCCCAAATAAAATCGAGATATAAATCATTGGTGAAAGAGTTGCATCCTGACCGGCAAATTGCGGCGGGTGTGCCTGCTGAAATGGTGAAGCTGGCGACGGATCGTCTCTCACGGATTAATGCTGCATATGGCATTTTGGAAAAGGAACTAGCTTAGTTGGTTGGCACTTTATTGCCGCACCGCTTTCAGCCCTCACCAAATTTTGGTGAACGCGCTGCGGGCAGCGAAATCAAGATTATTCTTCTTCATTATACGGGCATGAGCGAGGCGCAAAAAGCTTGTGATTGGTTGTGTAATGAAGAGTCTGAGGTCTCATCGCATTACTTAATTGATGAGTCGGGCAGCATTGTGCAGATGGTGGATGAAGCTGCACGAGCCTGGCATGCCGGAGTTTCAAGTTGGCATGATGATGAGGACATCAATTCGACTTCGATCGGCATCGAGATTCAGAATGTGGGACACTCGATGGGATATCCGGATTTTCCGCGACGCCAGATGATTGCTGTTGCTGCTTTGTGCAAGGATTTGGCGAAACGTCATTCGATTATCGGGCGCAATCTTTTGGCGCATTCTGATGTTGCGCCGGGACGGAAGATTGATCCGGGTGAGAAATTTGATTGGGCTTATCTGCATGCTCAAGGCGTGGGCCATTGGGTTGAACCTGAGCCGATCACGGGTGGAACGTTCTTACAGTTGGGTGATGCCGGTGATGCGGTGATGGCTTTGCAAGCGATGCTGAAACTTTATGGTTATGGCATTGAGGTGAACGGTTCATTCGATGCGCGCACGAAGATTGTGGTTGAAGCATTTCAGCGGCATTTCAGGACGGCTCTCGTTGATGGGGTGGCCGATCAATCGACAGTGGCGACGCTGCATAAATTGTTGCGGGGATAGGACGCGACTCTGCTTAACGTGAAAACGGTTATTCCGTTTCTTTGGAAGAAAGTGAAGGGTTGCGCGGGCGCAAACAAACACGAATATGCCGGTAGAGTAGTCCGGCTATGAGAGTGCTTCTAAGCACCCACGCTTTTGTGGCGATTTTTGCTGCTGGTGAACGCGGTGCCTCTGGAGCGGGGGGACATCTTTCGAGCCGCGGGCTAATC
>CAXTKN010000089.1:1783-9747 GCA_964244805.1 uncultured Aestuariivirga sp. | reverse complement strand
CCCAAGCGCCGCTTGTTTAAGGCTTCCTGTTTCTGCTGTGGCAAAGGATAGTTTGAAACATCAATTACATTATCAAGAAAGCGGATGGCCAGAAGTGTTGCGCTATGCAATGCCTCAAAATTAATTGAAGCATCATGTTCAAATGGCGCGTTCACAAACTTGGTCAAATTGAGCGAGCCTAATAGACACGCACCATAAGCCGGGAGAGGTTGTTCACCGCAGGGGTTGGTGCAGGAAATGGTTTCGCAATAGGCAAGTGGATTTTTAGCATTAATCCGGTCAATGAAAATCACGCCGGGTTCGGCGCAATCATATGTGGCCTTCATGATTTCCTGCCACAGGCCGCGCGCTGAAACTGTTTTGAAAACCACGCCATCAAAGATCAACGGCCAGTCGGCACCACTTTTCACGGCCGCCATAAAAGCATCCGTCACCAAAACTGAAAGATTGAAATTGCGCAGTTTGGTTTTATCGCGCTTTGCTTCAATGAAGGCTTCGATATCTGGATGGTCGCAGCGTAGAGTTCCCATCATGGCACCACGTCTTGCCCCTGCGGACATGATGGTGCGGCACATTGAATCCCACACATCCATAAAGCTCAATGGGCCTGAAGCATCAGCGCCCACACCATGCACCAAAGCACCCTTGGGCCTGAGTGTCGAAAAATCATGGCCAATGCCACCGCCCTGTTGCAGGGTTTGAGCTGCTTCATTGAGCCCGTTGAAAATACCGGGAATGGAGTCGGCGATCTTGTCCATCACAAAGCAGTTGAACAGCGTCACTGCACGGCCTGAGCCTGCGCCCGCAAGAATGCGCCCTGCAGGTAGGAAGCGAAGATCTGCCATGAGTTCGAAAAACTGACGTTCATAGGTTTCGCGAAGTTTGGGTTTTTCAGCGGCGGCTACGGCATTGGCCACACGGCGGAAGCTCGATTCCAGTGTGGCTTCGGAAGCGCCCAAGCGATATTTCATCTCCCAAATTTGTTGGGAAATGGCAGGCAACTGGCCTTTCAAAGTTGGAAAAATCGCATTCATGCTCAAAACCGATACAAACGAGAAAGGAAACATAACACGAACAATTGCAAGAGTCCAGATATCGTTCTATTTTTGTACTAATAGTGCTCGCGTTTCAGATATAAGCCTTGCGGAGCTGGTTTCAATTGCGGCTTCGAGACGTTTCTGGAATTCCTTGCGTGGCAGGCCAGCTGGGATGGCAGGCAGAAACTCAACCACAATCGTTCCAGGGTTTCGCAAAAATTTGCGCCTCGGCCAGAACAAGCCGGAGTTCAAACCAAACGGGACGCAGGGCACATCAAGCGCACTATAAAGTGCTGCGGCCCCCGGCTTATAATCTGGCGGATCGTCAGGCCCGCGCCTTGTGCCTTCGGGCATAATGATAATCGCGCGACCACGGGCAATTTCTTGCTTGCCGCGCGCAACGAGCTTGCGCAAGGCCGCACTTCCGGCGCTGCGTTCCACGGAGATCATTTTGAATTTCAGACAGAACCAGCCGAAGAGTGGAATAAAAGTGAGTTCGCGTTTCAGCACCATGCATGGATCATCAAACAGTGGCAGCACGGCAAAAGTTTCCCAAAACGATTGGTGCTTGCCTGCTACTAAACATGGCTCTGCCAAAATATTTTCACGCCCGCGCACTTCAATGTCAATGTTGCAAATTAATTTCAGCAACCAAAGTGATGATCTTGCCCAAACTTGCAAAGCCCGAATGGCCCACATGCGGGGGCAAAGAAAAAGCCATGAGCCTAAAATTAAAAACAATGCGAGGTTCACATAGAAAATAATATTGAAAATGATTGAACGTAGAACAATCATGGTGCAGCTCGCAGGATATGGGTGAGTGTCATGTTCGCAGTGACCAGCGCAATCAGCGTTGCCACCAACGGCACGGCGAGAACAATGAGTAGCGTCGATAAGAGATCGCCATGCGGTGCAAACAAAAGTGTGAAGCTCGCCGCCGCCACGCCATTGCCCGCGGCCTGACCAGTTGATCCTAATCCCAAGAATGTGATGCCCGCTAAAATGATTCCGGCACACCCTGCGAACAAGCCTGTGATCAAAAAACGCTGCGAAATCTGGCGCGCGATGAAACTATTTTTGGCACCTACCAGTCGCAACACTTCCACCACTTCGCGGTTGGCATCAAGGGCCGCACGTGCTGCAAAAATTACCATGGCGATTGCCGATCCGCAGATCAGCGCCAATATCCACCATGATAATAGAGTCAAGCTGTGGGCCATTCGGGCAAGTTCGGTTTCCCAGCGTCTGTGGGTATCGAGACTTGCGCCTTTGATATTGGCCACAAGATTCTTTTCGAGCGCGTCAAAATCAGGCGGATTTGCTTCATCAATGGTTACACGGATCAAACGCGGCACGGGGAGTTCATCGAGATTAGTGTTGCCCAACCACGGCTCTAAAAGCTTTAAACTGGCTTTGCGGTCTAAGGCTTCGACTGAAATCACGCCCGCAGCGCCTTGTAAAAGTGCGGTGGCTTTTTGAAGTTGTGCTTCAGTATCAACATTGCTGATCTGGCGAAGCTGTACGGTTACTTCGCGCGAAATGCCATGTGTCCAATCTTCAACGGCGCGGTTGATCAAAATCAATGCGCCAATCGCCAAACATGCCAAATAGCACATTACCGTCATAGTCACGGTCATGGTGCGCAGCGATGCAACACCCTTTGGAATAATGGCCGATGGCTTGGCGCTGATTTCATCCATCACAGCGTCTCGTCCTTGAGTGTACCATGTTCCAGACGTAGAACTTGGCCTTTGGCCTGCTTGATCAAACTTAAATCATGGGTGGCCAGAAACACTGTGGTGCCAAGGCGGTTTAATTCCAAGAACAAATGCAAAAGACGTTTGGCTAAAACTGAATCGACGTTTCCGGTGGGCTCATCTGCCAATAAAATTTCAGGTTTTGACACAACTGCTCTGGCAATCGCTGCGCGTTGCTTTTCACCGCCCGATAAAATTTCAGGCCGCGCATTGGCTTGATCTTTTAAACCTACCCAATCGAGCAAATCCATGACATCGCGATGGTAGTCTTCAGGCTTTTGACCAATCACGCGCAGAGGGAGCGCAACGTTTTCAAATGTGGTTAGATGATCGAGCAGTCTGAAATCCTGAAACACCACACCAATGCGTCGGCGCAGCAACGGCAAATCAGAACCACCGAGCTTGGACGTGTCTTGACCGAAAATCGAAACCAGACCTTTGCTTGGTTTCAGCGCCATAAACAGCAGGCGGAGCAGCGATGATTTACCAGCACCCGAAGGGCCAGTCAAAAACCGCATGTCACCTTGTTCCATTTTGAAGTTCACATCCTTCAAAATTTCGGGCCCATCGCCATAGCGGAGACCTGCCCCTTGCAACTCAATCAATCAATTCACTCCAGTTCTCACGTTTGTTAGATGCAAGGGTCTTAACCGCGCATTAACCACGTTCGTTGTTAGGCTCTATCAGATAAATTTGGCGTTTTGGAGAGTCTATGATCGTCCGCTGTCCGTCCTGTGCCACACGTTATGACATTGCTGACCATCTTCAAGGAAGCTCGTCCTTTACCGTGTCATGCCGTTCATGTGGGCATAGCTGGAAAGAACATGCTGTCGTTGATGTTGTTGAGGTGCCTAGTCGTTCTGTGGCGCGGGTGTTTGATTACCGCGAAGAGCCCGAATTTGATGTGCAGCGCCTGGTTGAGGCAGCCAAGAATGCTCAAGAGGAATTTGCCTTAAAGCGCAGCAAACGGGTTAAGCGCGCTGGGGGCTGGGCTTCTTTGGGTCTGTTCGTTCTTGCGCCGTTCATATCAGCGGCCCTCATGCCTGAAACTGTTGTCATGGCGGCACCGGCCACCATCAAGGTTTATGAAAAGTTGGGGTATAATGTGAATGTCTACGGCCTAGAAATTCGTCATGTAGAGCAACAAAACACCATCGTGGATGGTGCACATGTTTTGATGATTAAGGGCGAAATTAGCAACTCAACCGATTCTGTGCGCAAAATCCCGTCGATGCGCTTTGCTTTGCATAGCGATGACGCAAAAGAGCTTTATGTTTGGACTTTGGATACCTCGTCACGGCCCCTCAGGCCCGGCGAAACGACGACTTTTACCACCCGCGTGGCCTCGCCGCCGGAACTTGCGAAGAACTTGAAGATTCGCTTTGCACATTTGGATGAAATAAGCTCAAAAGCCAATCCATGAGCAGCATCACCATTGACGGACACCGAATCGATGTCCTTTTTTCCGAAGCGCAGATTGCGGAACGCATCACGGTTTTGGCGCATGAAATCGCGGCGATAAAGCCACACCGGCTTTTGGTGGTTCCGGTGTTGAAGGGCAGTTTCATTTTTGCTGCCGATCTCATCCGCGCCATGCATCATGCAGGCTTATCACCTGAAGTTGATTTCATGATTCTGGCGAGTTACCGGGCTGCGCAAACGTCATCGGGTCAGGTTGATGTGCTGCGCGATATTGAATCGATTGTTGAAGGCCGCGATGTGTTGCTGGTGGATGATATTTTGGAGTCCGGACGAACACTGGCTTATGCGAAAGATTTGCTTTCGGCGCGCGGCGCAAAGTCAGTTAAATCCGCGGTGCTGCTCTTCAAGCCCGGCCATTTAGCGGCCAGCATTAAAGCAGATTTCTGCGGCTTTGATTGCCCCGATAGATTTGTCGTCGGTTATGGCATGGACATGGCGCACCAGTTCCGCGAGTTGCCCTTTGTCGGGCATATTGTGAAATAATCTAGTAGAGCCCGCGTAGCAATCTATCGATATACGCCTTCTCACCGGATCCTAAATTAGGATCATCATATTTGTGGCGAAGCGTTTCCAAAATTTCGCGGGCACGGCGCATGGATAGTTCTGAGGGCACCATATTTTTATTTGGGCCATTGTCGGGGTTATGCGTGGCGCGCGGGCGACCGAGGGGATCATTATTGTCGCTGGCGGATTCACCATCTTTGCCTTGCTGGCCGGTTTTGCCCTTGCCTTGTTCAGCCAGTTTCTTGCCAAGCTTCTGAGCGCCATCGCGCATCTGCTTCATGGCATCGCCTTGTTGGCGCAGCGCATCGTCTTTTGAACCCTCCTTAAGTGCGCCCTTGGCACCCTTCATGCTTTTGCTGGCATCGCCCAACGCGCCCTGGCCATCGGGCCCCAACTGGCGGTTAAGGCTGTCTAGCATATCAGAGAGATTGCCTTGTCTGTCGGCCAAGCCGCCTGAGCCTTCATCAGGCTTATCAGGAGGTTGATCACCTTCGCCTTTTTGCGGAAGCTTTTGGGTTTGATCCATCAACTTCTGCTGCTTGCGCATCATTTCAGAAAGCTCATCGAGCTTCTGCTGCAAGCCGGGGTCACCGTCTTTACCCGCTTGATCAGACAGGCCAGGCTGTAAATTTTGGAGCAGCTGATCAAGTTGGGAGAGCATATCCTGAGCTGCATCCTTCGAGCCGCTCTTATTCAACTTATCAATATCATCCAGCATTTTTTGCAAATCGTCACGGCTGATGGATTTGCTATTGGGGTCTTGTTTCATGCTGCCATCTGCCATGCGCTTTTCGGCATCTTTGCGCATTTGATCCATCAGTTTATCCATACCTTTGCGCATCTTATCCATAAGCTCAGCAATGCGCGCAGGTGGTGCACCTTCTTTCAATGCTTGTTCAAGTTGTTGTTTTAATTCGCGCAACTGCGCGCGAATGTCTGAAAGCTCACCGTCTTCGATGGCCAGTGCGAGTGGCCATAGATTGGTTACGGCGGTTTTTACGTCTTCGGTTTCGCTGGCGTGCGCCAAGCCTGATTTGATCACGGCCAATTGCAAGATCAGTTTGCTTTGATCGCGGATTGAATAAGGATAGGCTGAGAATGCATCAAGCATGGTGGCGATATCTGGCGCATCATCGGGCACCATAATCAGTTTTTTGCGTTGTTCGATCAGCGCCTTTGCGAGGAAACGGAAGAAGCTGCGCTCGGGCAGTTTGAAGCGTTTGGATTCGGCTGTTGCTGTGTGACCAGCAGCATCATTGGCAGTTAGCGACATGGTGACGTAAAGACCCGCCCATGGATGAGCGCTTAAATCTTGCTTTGAAGTTGTGTCTTCAATTTTTACATTTGGTTTTTGCAATCCCACTTTAAAAATCGGAGCCTCATATAAAAACACGCCGTTGCTATCAAAGCCCGTGCCATTTTCCTGCTCGTCGGCCAATGATATTTCGGCCATAATGGATTTAACACCATAATCGTCAGAGGCCTTCCAATGCACATTGAGCGCGCCATTATCGCCGCCCTTTGGATCCTCAACGAAACTGATCTCGGGTGCTTCATCGGGGATTAGTGTGATCGGCCATGAGGCCAGCTCTTTGGTGTCGTCGAATAATTTTACGGTGACTGGGCGATCAAGCTTTACTTCGGCTGTGAAGCCTTTTTCAGCGTTGGTGACCTGAGCTGAAATAGACTTGATTTCGGTTTCGGGGGAGGGTGTTGTACCCGGTGAATAAAACGCGATCCTTGGTTTGCCAGAGCCAACCGCGCGGATGCTTAAGCTGGAATTCTCGGGTATCAAGATTTCAGGCGCGGTGCTTAACTTATCACGCATAGCAGCACTGGTCAGCAGGATTGGTTGTTTGCCCGTATAGGCAGGTGGCTTGAGCCAAGCATCGAGCGATGGTGGGAGTGCTGCAATAGCTGGTGCAAAATTCATAGCATTGCGCGTGTTGGATATGAGATCGCCTGAACCCAGCAGTAGTGCAGCAAACGCCGCAAGGCCTACGGGCACGCGCAAGGCTGTGGGATCAAACAAACGCCACGCTGACTTTGGAGGTGACAGCTTCACATTGTCCAAAGCCTGCAATTGACGGCGCTTATGCTCTTCCCACAAAGATTCGGCGGTGCCGTTGTTGCTTTCTGCAACAAGGTCATCGTCATGGCTCGAGAGGCCACGATGGCTGATGGTGGAGTGTTGTTCCATGCGGCGCATGGCGGCGAGGCGGCTAGCAGATTTCAGGTTAGCCAAATCTTTGAGGCTGTATAACAGCGCTGCCGCTAAGACCGCCAAAACAACCAAATCAAACCATTTTGGAAACCAATCCAAAAAGCCAGATGCAATAACGGCAATCGCAATTCCAACAATAATGAGCGGTTTTTGAAGGCGGTGCCAAATCTGTTCCCAGAGCAACGCAGCGCGTTGCAGGGTGATTTTTCGATCTAATTGGTTTGGCGATTCAAAATTCATCAGTTGTGACTATAGCACAATTTCACCAAAATAATGGCATTATTGCCAAGGGGCCAGTCTGTCTAATCCGATCAATTCTTCGTAAGTTTGTCGGGGGCGAACGACGGCAAATTGTTCGTCTTTGACTAAAACTTCGGGGATTAACGGCCTTGTGTTGTAGGTTCCAGATTGCACGGCGCCGTAAGCACCTGCCGTCATAATCGCAATCAAGTCACCCTGTTGCAATTTGGGCAGGCGGCGCGATTTGGCAAAATAGTCACCTGTTTCGCACACAGGGCCAACCACATCGGCTTCTTGCGTTGTTTCGTTACGGCTTTCTTCGACGGCCAGAATTTCATGATAGGCGTCATAGAGCGTAGGACGAATAAGATCATTCATCGCGGCATCTTGCACAACAAAGGTCTTTCCCTCATTTTCCTTCACATAGATCACCCGTGATACCATGATTCCGGCATTGCCGACGATCATGCGGCCCGGTTCCATCATGTATTTAAGACCGAGATGACCCAGCGTGCGTTTCACCATCGCTGCATATTCATCTGGATGAGGCGGAATATCATTATCGCCTCGATACGGCACACCAAGACCGCCACCTAGATCGAGATGACGAATATTATGGCCTTCGGCTTTTAAGCGCGTGACCAATTCCGCCATCAATTTGAAGGCCTGTTCGAAGGGTGCCAGCTCTGTGATCTGGCTGCCAATATGCATATCAACGCC
>CAXTKN010000089.1:0-1683 GCA_964244805.1 uncultured Aestuariivirga sp. | reverse complement strand
AGCAAATGGTCAGTATCTTTAAACGCGCCGTCCATTACTCGGAAATGACGTTCCAAAGTCGCAGTCGAATAACAATAAAACGGTGTTCCCACTTCTTCGGCGAGCGCTTGCAAATTTACGTCTTCGGCATGCAGCACGCCATCTTTATAGGCAAAGTGGTGCATCTATTTTGTCACGGTCTTGGGAGCAGTATAAACCGGATCGTTGCGGATGCCGCAGCCAGTAAAGGTGGAGACGATGATGGCCAAAAATATGGCGTTTCTTAAGTAATACACCATCGCTCACTTTCCTTTCGGGAACTTTAGCCAGCGTTTGGCTGCACGGCGCACATTAACCGGTGCAGTGCCACCAAAACTGGTTCTGGAGGCCACCGAAGCTTCAACAGTTAAAACCTTGAAAACCGCTTTGGTGATGCCAGAAGATATTGACTGCATGTCTTCTAGCGAAAGTTCTGACAAAAGACATGATTTTTTTTCAGCCAAAGCGACGATCCGACCTGTGACATGATGCGCATCGCGGAACGGCATTTTAAGGTTCTGCACCAGCCAATCGGCCAAGTCCGTCGCAGTAGCGTATCCGCTATTGGCCGCCGCTTTCAGAACGTGTTTATTCGGCTCCAAATCCCGCACCATGCCTGCCATGGCGGCAATGGCTAAAGCGAGATTATCGAGCGCATCGAAAGTCTGTTCTTTGTCTTCTTGCATATCCTTGGAATAAGTCAGCGGCAGGCCCTTCATCACCACGGCCAGCGCTGTGAAAGCGCCGAGAATACGACCGGGTTTGGCGCGGACCAATTCTGCTGCATCGGGGTTACGCTTTTGCGGCATGATAGATGAGCCGGTGGTGAATTTATCGCTCAGCTTCACAAAATGGAATTGCGCCGAACACCAAATAACGATTTCCTCGGCAAGGCGCGATAAATGAATGGCGCAAATGCTGGCGGCCGCCAAAGTTTCCAGCGCGTAGTCACGTGCCGCCACTGAATCCATCGAATTGCGCGTGGGACGGTCAAAACCTAAATCTTTTGACGTAATATTCCGGTCTATCGGGAATGAGGTTCCAGCAAGAGCAGCCGCACCCAATGGATTTTCGTTCATTCGTTTTCTAGCATCGGCAAAACGCCCACGATCCCTGCTCAGCATTTCAACATAGGCCAACAAGTGATGGCCGAAGGTGACAGGCTGGGCCGATTGCAAATGCGTGAAACCGGGCATGATGGTGGCGGCATGGATTTCAGCCTTTGTGGCCAAAGCCAATTGCAAATCGGCCAAGCCAACATCAAGCTGGTCAATATAGTCGCGCACATAAAGCCTAAAATCAGTGGCCACCTGGTCATTGCGGCTTCTGGCCGTGTGCAAGCGGCCTGCGGGTTCGCCGATTAACTCTTTCAAACGGCTTTCGATGTTCAGATGAATGTCTTCCAGCGCTTGGCTGAATTTGAATTTTCCAGTTTCGATTTCGATTTTGATCTGGTCGAGGCCAGAATGAATGGCTTTCAAATCCGCTTTCGAAATAATGTCTTGCTTGGCCAACATAGCGGCATGGGCTTTGGAGCCTGCGATGTCTTGTGCAAACAACTTGCGATCAAAATCAATTGATGCATTTATTTCCGCCATTATGGCAGAAGGGCCTGACGCGAACCTGCCACCCCACATTTTATTGGTCATTAAATATCCTTTTTCG
>CAXTKN010000088.1:6659-9749 GCA_964244805.1 uncultured Aestuariivirga sp. | reverse complement strand
ACAAACGGCCCTCATCCGCCCTTCGGACCCCTTCCCCCATTCCGCTTCGCGAAACGGGGGAAGGCCATAATCATTATCGCCTTCTCCCGTTTGCCACTTGGCAAATGGGAGAAGGTCCCGAAGGGGGATGAGGGCTCTTTGGTTGCCGCATGTGATCGTTCTGCAACAAGAGGACCAAGAAACCCCAATTGGCAGGCGGCATGACCTTTATGAATTTAATATATGCGCTTGCAGTAGCGGCAGTCACCTATTTCTTGATCAAGCGCACAATGGCAAAGGCCGAACGAAAAAGGCAGATACCAGATTTGCTGTTTTCGGAAGTGGCTTCTCTATTTGATGATACCGAAATCAAACTCGGCGAAAGCCTCGGCAGCCATGTGCTGAGTGGCATTTATGAAGGCCAGCAATTTGAAATCAAAACCATCACCGATACTTTGAACACCCGCAAACTGCCCAGCCTCTGGCTGATGATCACGCTGAAATCACCCATCCCTATTGCGCACACATTGGACATGATGTTGCGGCCCGCTGGCCCATCCACATTTTCAAATTTTGATTTCCTGCCTGTAACCATTCCAACGCCATACGGATTTCCCGAACAAGCAGTGTTGCACAGCGACGAAGACAGATCACCATTTGATCTAAACTTGCTGAGACCCATATTAAGTTTTTTCAAAAACCCACACGCCAAAGAATTTCTGGCCACGCCAAATGGTTTGCGCCTTGTCACACAATTGGGTGAGGCCGAACGCGCCCGATATCTTGTGGCACGTGAAGCGCGCTTTGAAAGTGCCTCAATCGACGCAACTGAAACCAGACACGCTCTTGAACTATTGCTTGCTTTGAAAAACAATCTGCAACAACGTGAAGCCCATGGCTGAAAGACCCCCGACCAATCCTTATCTGATCTTGCTCGCAAGCCTACTCCTGCCGGGATCCGGTCATGTCTGGCTGGGCCTTGCACAGCGCGGATTGATGTTTCTTTTTTTCATCATCATCTTGGGCTGGGCCGGTGCCCACATTATGCCTTCGCATTTTTCTTTCATTGGCAAGCACATCGGCGGCATATTCGTTTATGGCGTGTCAGTAATTGATGCGTATAAAACGGCTCGCATTCGCTTTACGGAATGGAATCATGAAAAAAATTCTTCTCGCTAGTCTCCTGATGATTTGCAATGCGCACGCAGCTGAGAAAAAGTTGAGCGGTGCAGAAATGCAGTCCGTCCTCTCCGACAAAATTCTTTATGCCAAAGGCACCGAACAAATCTTCCAAAAATCCGGCGTCACGTTTTACGCCTCTGGTGGTAATCAATCCCAGGGGAACTGGAAAATAGATGGCGAAAAATACTGCTCGCAATGGCCACCTAACCAATCGTGGGCTTGTTATGGCATGACACAAGACGACAACAAAATCACCTTCATTTCCAAAGATGGCGATCGAACTGAAATGTCAGTCGTGAAATAATCTTTACAATCCAAACCGTTACGCTAAACCCTCACACACCTATATTGCAGGATTGAGTGTCATGGTTGATGTTAAAGTTTATGCGAAATGGGCTGGCCCCATTGTGATGATTGGTTTTGGTTCAATCGGTCGCGGCTCCCTCCCATTGATCCTGCGTCACATCTCTTGCGACCGCAAACGCATCACGGTGATTGATCCATCAGATGAGTGGAAGCATATCGTTGATTCAGAAAACATCGCTTTCAAAAAAGTGGGATTGACCAAAACCAATCATAAAAAAATTCTTGAGCCACTCCTCAAGTCAAGTGCGGGACAAGCCTTGATTGTTAATCTATCAGTTGACGTTGATAGCATCGCGATTATGAAGGTCGCCCGCAAGGCCAATGCGCTTTATATCGACACGGTGAATGAACCTTGGCCCGGTTTTTATTATAATACCAAAGTCGATAACGCCTCGCGCACCAATTATGCGCTGCGTGAAAAGCTCGTAGCAATCAAACAGAAAATGGGCAAAGGTCCAACCGCAGTCTCTTGCTGTGGAGCCAATCCAGGCATGGTGTCTTGGTTTGTAAAACAAGCGCTCCTTAACTTAGCTCGAGATCTTAAAGTAAAAGTTGAAGTTCCCAAAAAACGGGACGACTGGGCCAAGCTCATGAAACGGCTCGGCGTTAAAGGCGTGCATATCGCCGAGCGCGACACCCAGCGCGGCCGTGATCCAAAGAAATTGGATACCTTTGTCAACACATGGTCCGTCGAAGGCTTCATTTCAGAAGGCAAACAACCCGCTGAACTCGGTTGGGGCACGCACGAAAAACTGATGCCGCCGCTGGGCCGCAAACACAAAACCGGCAGCAAATCGGCGATCTTCTTGGAGCGAGCCGGAGCAGCAACCCGGGTGCGAACGTGGGTGCCAGAAATCGGCCCTCAACATGGCTTCCTCGTGACGCATAATGAGGCGATCTCGATTTCTGATTACTACACCGTGAAAAAAGATGGCAAAGCGATCTACCGTCCCACCTGCCATTACGCTTACCACCCATGCAATGACGCGATCCTGTCGATTGCTGAAATGTTCGGCAATGGCGGTAAAATCCAATCCAAGATCCACATTTTAGAACCACACGAAATCGCTGACGGCAAAGATAAGCTCGGCGTGCTACTTTATGGCCACAAGAAAAATGCCTATTGGTTTGGCTCGCAGCTTTCAATTGGCGAAGCCCGCCATCTGGCACCTTACCAAAGTGCCACTGGCCTTCAGGTCTCCTCGGCGGTTCTTGCTGGAATAGTATGGGCCATTGAAAACCCAAACTCCGGTATTGTCGAAACCGACGAAATGGATTTCCGCCGCTGCCTCGAATTGCAACTCCCCTATCTCGGCCCCGTGGGCGGGATATATACGGATTGGAACCCACTCAAAAACCGCGAAATGCTGTTTGCAGAACCCATCGACAAAAAAGACCCATGGCAATTCACCAATGTTTTGGTGCATTAACAGGGCCGCTTTTCTGAGCTAGGTTGCGTTTCATGGAAAAGATTCGCAAGCCCCTCCTCGCTCTGGCTTTCTCAAGCCTGTTCTCAATTTCTGCATGTGCTGCACCCAAGCACGGCATCGCCATGTTGGGCGA
>CAXTKN010000088.1:0-6559 GCA_964244805.1 uncultured Aestuariivirga sp. | reverse complement strand
AAAGTGCTGCTTGAAACTTATGAAGCCAAAACTCCAGCTCCCGCTTCAGGCTTTGTATTCAACACCCGCCGCAAAATATTTGAAGACGTCAAAGTGCGCGAAGCCTTGACGATGGCGTTTGATTTCGAATGGGCCAATGCCAATCTATTTAGCGGCTCTTATAAGCGCATCTATGGTTATTTTTCAGGTTCTGAACTCTCATCAATGGGCAAACCTGCTGATGCTGTAGAACAAAGCATAATCGGCAGCGGGCTGCGTGCTGATATCATGGATGGAAGTTACAAGCTTCCTGTTTCTGACGGTTCAGGGCGAGATCGGAAATTGTTAAAAAAAGCCGTAGACCTTTTAGGTCAAGCAGGCTGGAAAGTTTCTGACCAAGGTTTGGTCAATGCGGCAGGCGAACAATTTGCCTTCACCATCACCATTCAAAATCCAGACCAAGAAAAAATCGCGTTGCATTATCAGCGCACGCTTCAGCAGATAGGCATCAAAGTAGATTTGCGCACAATTGACGATGCGCAATTCACGGCCATCAAGAAAAACTACGATTATGACATGATCCCGTGGACATATTACAATTCATTGTCGCCCGGAAACGAGCAAGATCTTTATTTTGGCTCCGCTGGCAAAGCCACCGAGGGTACGCGCAATTATCCTGGGATCGCCGATCCGAAAGTCGATGCTGCCATTCAAGCTATGCTGAAATCAAAAACCCGCGAAGAATTTGTATCGGCAATTCATGCAGAAGATCGCTTGTTAGTTTCGGGATTCTACATGGTGCCGTTTTATGTGGCACCGCAGTGGGTAGCTCGCTGGTCATATATCGGTAGCAATTCACCTGACAAACAACCTGTCACAGGTTTTGAATCGGTAACGCTGTGGCACAATCCATGATCACTATTGATGTCGTTTCAGACGTGATTTGCCCATGGTGTTTTCTGGGCAAGCGCCGCTTGGATAGGGCCTTAGCGCTCATCCCTGAGATCAAAGCCGAAATCAGTTTCCGCCCTTTCTTCCTTGATCCCACCATTCCACCGGAAGGTTTAGGCCGCCACGAATACATGGCAGCAAAATTTGGCGAGGAGCGTCTAAAAACCATCCACGACCCGCTGATCAAAGCGGGCAAGGAAGATGGCGTTCCCTATCATTTCGACAAAATCACACGAACGTCAAACACCATGGGCGCCCACAGATTGCTGCGTTGGGCCAAGATTGAAGGCAAACAAACAGAAATCGCCGAAGCTCTGTTCATGGCCTATTGGAGCGAGGGCCGCGATGTGGGCGACCATAAAGTACTTGCAGACATAGCAGCCGCGCAAGGAATGAACCGCGAAGGCGTTTTGAAAGCGTTAGCATCTGACCAAGACAAAGCCGAAGTCCTAGCTGAAACTGCGCAAGCCCAACAAATGGGCGTGACGGGAGTTCCAACTTACATCATCAACCGCAAATATGGCGTGGTCGGCGCGCAAAGTGCGGAGTTGTTCGCTGAGCAGATAAAGAAAGCCGCTGCGGAAGGTTAATTTATTTTCCCAAACATACCGCCTCGCCCATGAGTTTATAATTCGCTTCAAAACTGGGAATGCTGCCTTCTCGGCCCGAAAGATCCATGTCATCACTGCCTAAGCCTAAATACAGATAGCTAGGGGCGTTATCTGGTTTAGCAAATCCGATGGTCAATTTCTTTTTCTCATTGCCCCAGCGGCCATGACCCGTGATCTCATCATTATTGGCATGCACTGTGAGGAAGCGAAACAATATGTCACCACATTTTCCAGAGTCGCTGACACCGATGCCACAAAAATCATTGCCGCATGGGGCTACGTCAAAGGTTTTGTAAAGTTTTCCCTTGGAAGAATAAACCGGCTTGTCATCCGATACTGTCCAGCGCCCAAAATAATGCGACTCCGCAGCTTGCGCCACATTGATGCCGCCCAGACCCACTAGGATGAAGCTTAAGCCTGCGCTAAGATAACGAAGATGAAATTTGTTTTGCATGTGGTTCTCCAATGAAAGCAACTTCGCCAACATATCTGGCGATTTCTAGGTGGCCCCTTGTCGTCATCATAACAATCATAATGCTGTTTGTCACCTACACGGCAATCCGCGCAATTTCTGAGGCCTATTTTAGTGACGCATTTCCAGAAGCATTGGCGGTTAAAGTTGAGCTGCTGCCATTGATTTTCCCCATCCATATGGTGGCGGGTGGCCTTTCGCTGTTGTTGGTACCCGTAACAATCTATTTACGCGGTACTAAACTTCACAAAATTTTTGGAAGAATAGCGGCAGCCGACATTTTGGTCGCTGGATTGACAGCACCGTTTGTTGCTTGGGCCGTTCCGGTGACGATTATCTCCGCAGCCGGCTTTACAGCACAGTCGATCACTTGGATGGGATTGTTGATCGCTGGCATTTGGAACATTCGCAATGGCCGCGTGAAGGCTCATCAAACGTGTATGCTGCTGATGGCAGCGGTAACTTCGGGAGCGCTGTTTTTTCGAATCTTTCTCGCGTTCTGGGCACACTTTGGCGATCACCACTATTTCAATGATTTTTATGCGCTCAATGCATGGATAGCGTGGAGCATTCCTCTGGTTGCTGTTCTCGTCTTCCACCGCTTGCGGGGGAAGAAAGGGGCCCATGAGCTTTAGCGAAATGGTATAGATGAGGGCCTTTTTCACAAACTCAGCCCCTCACCTACCCCAATGCTTCGCATTGGGTCCCCTTCCTCTCCCGCTTTGCGGCAGAGGACTAAGAAGCCAGCTTCACCAAATTCTGCATCAACAGCCGCGTGCCCTTTAAACGTTGTGCTGCCTGTGGCCAATCTCGTGTCAGCACCAATTTCATATCAGGCCGTAACTTGGCCAAGGTTCCCTGCCCGGCAATCCACTGCACTAAAGCAGTTGGATTTTCGAAAATCCCGTTGCGGAATTCAATTGTCACACCCTTTGGCCCAGCATCCACCTTGGCCACATTGGCTTTGCGGCACAAAAGTTTAATTGAAACAATGTCCAGCAAATGATCAACCTCTTCCGGCTTGCGACCGAAACGGTCATGAAGTTCAGCCGCAAAGCCATCAAGGTCGGATTGTTCTTGGACGTCAGATAAACGGCGATAGAGGCCAAGGCGGGCTTGCAAATCAGTCACGTAAGTTTCTGGAATCAGAACTGAAGTGCCAATATTGATAGAAGGCGACCACGCACCATCATCTGCCACGTCTTCGCCGCCTGAACGCATCGAAGCAACTGCATCTTCCAGCATCGACTGGTAAAGCTCAAAACCAACTTCACGAATATTGCCATGTTGCTCTTCACCCAGCAAATTGCCAGAGCCGCGAATATCTAAATCATGACTCGCAAGATTAAAGCCAGCGCCCAATGAATCCAGCGATTGCAAAACCTTTAAGCGCCGTTCCGCGTCGGGCGTCATCTTCTTGTTGGGTTGGGTGGTTAGCAAAGCATAGGCGCGTTGTTTTGACCGCCCCACACGACCACGCAATTGATAAAGCTGGGCAAGGCCAAACATATCTGCGCGGTGAATGATCATGGTGTTGGCGGTTGAAATATCGAGCCCCGATTCAACGATTGTTGTAGATAGCAGCACATCAAACTTGCGGTCATAAAATCCGGTCATGATGTCTTCAAGCTCGGTCGGCGACATGCGGCCATGGGCGGTGCGGAATTTGATTTCCGGAATGGCTTCGCGCAGGAATTCGGCAATCTCATCAAGATCGGTGATGCGTGGCACAACATAGAAACTCTGCCCACCACGGAAATGTTCGCGCAGCAAATGCTCACGAATTGTGACGGGATCAAACGGTGAGATGTAAGTGCGCACCGCCAGACGATCAAGTGGCGGAGTGGTGATGAGTGACATTTCACGCACGCCAGAAAGTGCGAGTTGCAAGGTACGCGGGATTGGCGTGGCGGTGAGCGTTAACACATGCACATTGGCGCGCATTTGTTTGAGACGCTCTTTATGCTTCACTCCGAAATGTTGCTCTTCATCAACGATCATTAGTCCAAGGTCACGGAACTTCACGCTATCGGCCAGCAGCGCATGGGTGCCAATGACGATATCAACCGACCCATCTTCCATACCCGCTTTGACGAGCTTGATTTCCTTGGCACCCACAAGACGCGAAGCTTGCGCAATCCGCAGCGGCAAACCTTTGAAACGCTCCACGAAATTTTTGTAATGCTGGCGCGAGAGCAATGTGGTGGGCACAATGATAGCCACTTGTTTGCCAGCATAGGCGGCCACGAATGCAGCACGCATGGCTACCTCGGTTTTACCGAACCCCACATCGCCGCACACCAGACGATCCATCGGGCGGCCTTTTTGCAAATCTTCGAGCACAGCCTCGATGGCCGAAAGCTGATCTTCGGTTTCCTCATAAGGAAAGCGAGCACAGAATTCATCAAACGCACCTTCAGGTGGATTGAACACATCACCAGGTTTCAATTCGCGTGCCGCCGCCGTCTTAATCAGATCGCCGGCAATTTCACGAATGCGCTGTTTGAGCTTGGCCTTTTTGGCCTGCCATGCACCGCCGCCGAGACGATCAAGCTGAACATTCTCCGCATCCGAACCATAGCGCGACAGCAGCTCAAGATTTTCGACTGGCAGAAACAGCCGCGTATTATCAGCATAAATCAAAAGCAAGCAATCGTGCGGCGCACCTTGCACTTCAATTGTGCGCAGGCCCTCAAAGCGTCCGATACCATGATCAACGTGAACCATTAAATCGCCCGGAGAAAGCGAAGACAACTCAGAAAGGAAGTCCGCGGCCTTCTTGGCCTTACGAGCACGGCGCACGAGACGGTCACCGAGAATGTCTTGTTCCGAAAGGATGGCTTGCTCGGGTGTTTCGAACCCCTGCTCCAATGGCAGCACGATGATCGAGACGATGCCCACTTCGTGTTTTGACGCTTCAGCCCAAGTTTTGGCAATCACCAAGGGTGCCAAACCATGATCATGTAGAATGGTTGAAAGGCGCTCAGCCGAACCATCGCTCCAGCAACTGATCAGCGTGTGCTTATTGGCTTTGCGCAATTGTTCCGTATGCTGACGAACGGCGTCATAAACATTTCCTCCCACCTCCGCCCGCTCGGCAGCAAAGCTGCGGCCTTGTTTGCCAGAAAATGAAATGGCATCGCGTGATGGATTTTCGAATGGCGATAGCTCAAGCACCGTGCGATCAACACACAGTTGGTTCCATTCGGTTTCTGAAATATACAGGCGTTCTGGTTTTAATGGCTTGTAAGGCGCAGCACCAAAACTCTGCTTACCCATCGCTTCACGACGCGCATCGTAAAATTCTTCGACTTGATCATGCCGCGCCGCCATAGATTCAGTATTCGATTGAGAAAGTGACCAAACGGCTTCGGGCACATAATCAAACAGGGTGGCCAGTTCACTGTGGAACAAGGGCAACCAATGTTCCATACCTTGATAAATGCGGGCGTTGGTGACCGACTCGTAAAGGGGATCATTCAAATCAATACCACCGAGCGCTTCGGCATAGGCCGTGCGGAAAGTTGAGATTGACGCTTTGTTTAGCAACACTTCATTGGCGGGATGAAGCGTTAACGACTTCAGCTGCGCCGTTGAGCGCTGAGACTGTGCATCAAACTGGCGAATACTTTCTAACGTGTCGCCAAAGAAATCCAGTCGCACAGGTTGTTCTGCGCCAGGTGGAAAAATATCTATCAATCCCCCACGCACTGCAAAGTCACCACGGTCAACAACTGTGCCA
Source organism: uncultured Aestuariivirga sp. (assembly GCA_964244805.1). Classification (GTDB taxonomy): domain Bacteria; phylum Pseudomonadota; class Alphaproteobacteria; order Rhizobiales; family Aestuariivirgaceae; genus Aestuariivirga. The sequence goes on along the minus strand of CAXTKN010000088.1, from coordinate 804 downwards.
CAGCGCGAATAGCCATTGTTGACCAGGAAAGTTTGCAGCACATCATCTTTGATGCTTTGGCCGGGAACAGCCGTGAAGCTTGCACTTTGGATCAAACTCTTTGGCACAACGCGCTGGAGAACGGCATTGATGGTCGTCAGCAGCAGGTAAGGTTTGGTTATCGGTTTTAGAAGTTCGGCCAAAACCGATAGTCGTTTTGCCAAAATATCAGCCGACGGAGACACGCGGTCATAGGGTAAGCAGTCCCATGCGGGGAAACGCTTGATCTCCAAACTGGGTGCAAAAAATTTCAGTTGCTCTTCAAGCTCGGACAAATGTTGATCATCACGGCAAACATGCACTAAACCGCGATTGCCTGCACCCACTGCAAGCTTGGGCAAAACTTGCGCGTCATAGCCTTCAGGCAAAGCGCCGAGTTGGATGCGACCAGGTTTACCTAAGCGCTGAATAGTAGTGTCGATGGGGGTGGTCATATGAGCTTCGGCCTAAATCCAATCATCTCGTGCAACAGTGGCGTATTCCATTTTTCAGGCACGGGCTCTTGTCCCGTTGTCCAGCTCAACAATTCTTGATCTGGAATTTCGAGCAGCAATTCAAACAATGCCAATTCACCAGTGCTCATGGTCGAAAGGCGGGCATGCGCAAACCCGCCGACAACAATATCCATCTCCTTGATGCCACGATGCGTGGCCCGCCAGAGAAGACGCTTCCTCGTGATTTCAGTTTTTTGTGAATTGTCGTCCATAAGCCCCGCGTCATAACCTTTGATGGGCTTGCACCGCAACCCTATCGCTGCAAAACTAG
>CAXTKN010000087.1:0-9775 GCA_964244805.1 uncultured Aestuariivirga sp. | reverse complement strand
TGCAATGCGGCGGCTCTGATGGATATTCCGGCATCACCGCCAATCCCGCTTTGGGTGCAGCTGTTGATATTCTCGTGCGTCATGGCGGCACAGCAATTTTATCTGAAACACCTGAAATTTATGGTGCCGAACATTTGCTCACGAGGCGCGCTGCAACCAAAGAAGTGGGTGAGAAACTCGTTGGCATTATCAAATGGTGGGAAGATTATGCAGCCCGCAACAATATGGAAATGAACAATAATCCCTCACCCGGCAATAAACTGGGCGGCCTCACCACCATTCTTGAAAAATCATTGGGTGCTGCAGCCAAAGGTGGCACGACCACACTCAACGCAGTTTATCATTACGCCGAACCTGTCACCGCCAAGGGCTTTGTTTTTATGGATACCCCGGGTTACGATCCAGTCTCGGCCACAGGTCAAGTGGCAGGTGGTGCTAACCTCATGTGCTTTACCACAGGCAGGGGTTCTGCCTATGGCAATAAACCCTGCCCCTCGATTAAGCTCGCCACCAACACGCCCATTTACGAGCGTATGATTGATGATATGGATATTAACTGTGGTGATGTTGTTGAAGGCGTTTCCATTGAAACCAAGGGACAAGAGATTTTTGATCTCATTCTCAAGTCCGCATCCGGCCAAAAGACCAAATCAGAGGAATTGGGTTACGGCGATAATGAATATGTGCCTTGGTATGTGGGCGCTGTAATGTAGCTCCAAATTTGGCCATCTTTGCCTTCCAAACAAAATCGAATTGAAATTGGGGAGTATTAACCAACCCATTGTCTTGCTGGCCTATAGTTTGCAGCAAAGGCTTTGGGGGTGAGTCGGAATGGGAATTTTTGGGAACGGCAAGAAACGCAAAAAGCAAAATCGAACAGAGCCACAGCTTTTTTCTGATGGCCGGAATGATTTAAGATCCGATTCTAAACGAAACAAACGCAAGCGCGGCATCCTGCGTCGCATTATCGGGTTTTTCCTTGTATTGGGTTTTTGGGGTGTCGTCGCCGGAGCACTGGCCACCAGCTATATTTTCTTTTCACTGAACGAGCGCGGATTGTTAAAAATCCCCGAACGTGAACCCGGCATCATGATGCTGTCAAATAATGGCGCTGTTCTTTCAGAGCAGGGCGCGTTCTTTGGTGATGCAGCCCATATTGCTGATCTGCCAGATTATGTGCCCAATGCAGTGATCGCCATTGAAGACCGCAGGTTCCGCAGTCATTTTGGCATCGATCCCATTGGTCTCGCGCGCGCTATATCGCGCAATATTCTCTCAGGCCATCTTGTTCAAGGCGGTTCAACATTAACGCAACAATTGGCCAAGAACCTGTTTTTGACCCAAGAAAAAACTGCCACCCGTAAAGCTCAGGAAGCCGTGCTTGCAGTTTGGCTTGAATCCAAATTCACCAAGGACGAAATTCTCCAACTCTATTTAAACCGAGTCTATTTCGGTTCCGGCGCATACGGCATCGAACAAGCCGCACACGTCTATTACAATAAATCCGCCAATGAGCTGACCATCATGGAGGCAGCCACTTTGGCTGGCGTGCTCAAAGCACCCTCAAACTATAATCCTGCCAAAAATCCCGAAGCGTCAATGACCAGAGCCAAGCTGGTGATCAATTCCATGGTAGATGAAAAATTCATCACGGCTGATGATGCTTCAGAAGCCATTAATACTGCAGGCGGTGTGACCCCGGAAGTAAGTTTGCCCGCCAAGCAATATGCTGTGGATTGGATTTCAAAACAATTGCCGCTGCTGGTTAAAAACTATGACCAATCCATTATCATCGAAACCACGATCGACCCCACCATTCAAGCCAATGCCGAAAAAGCCATGCGCAGACGCCTGAATGAAAGTGGCAAGAAGATGAATGTGTCTGAAGGTGCCATGGTGGTCATGGATCCCACAGGTGCAGTTATCGCGATGATTGGCGGTAAATCCTATCAGAAGAGCCAATATAACCGCGCTATTGCCGCAAGCCGCCAACCGGGTTCCGCGTTCAAGCCCTTCGTTTATGAAGCCGCGATGGAAAATGGCTTCACGCCAGATTCGGTTGAAGTCGACGAACCCGTGCGCATCGGCAATTGGTCACCCGAAAATTATAAGCAGAAATATCTGGGCGAAGTTTCTTTGGAACAAGCCTTCGCACAATCAATCAACACAGTCGCCGCGAAACTCGCAGTCAGTGTCGGCATAGATAAAGTAGCAGCCGTGGCGCAACGCTTTGGTATTACTTCTACGCTCACCCACGATGCGTCGCTGGCTTTAGGCACATCAGAAGTCTCGCCCATGGAGTTGGTCACCGCCTATGTGCCCTTTGCCAATGGCGGCACCGCAGTGCAGCCTTACGTGGTCAAACGCATCGTCACGCGTGATGGCAAAATTCTTTACGAGCGTAAAGGCGATGGCTTGGGCCAAGTGATTTCCGAAAATAATTTAGGCGAAATGAACCGCCTGTTTCGCGCGGTTGTGCAAAACGGGACGGGCGTCAAAGCGCAATTTGGAAATTTTGATATTGGCGGCAAAACTGGCACCAGCCAAAACTATCGTGACGCATGGTTCGTGGGTTTCACCCCATACATGATCGCCGGCGTGTGGATGGGCAATGATGATAATAGTCCGACCAAGAATGTGACAGGCGGTTCGCTGCCTACCCTCGTGTGGCGCGATGTTATGGAGCCAGCACATCAGGGATTGGCCGTTGCAGTGCTACCGGGCTATGTTGAACCTGTTGCACAAGCGCCTGCTGATCAAACTGTGGCCGTGCAGGAACAGCCTGTTGAACCGGACCAAATTGTGATTGCCCCACCACCGCAAGCCCAGCCATCAAAGCGCAAGTCGCTGCTGGATGTTTTATTCGGCGCACCCGACCCCGCCGCGCCCAAGCGCAAGAAGCCAGTTTGGGAGCAGCGGCAAGATGACGAGAAGAACCTTTATTAAGTTTTTCAGTATTGCGTAACTGATAGCCTGCGAATGATAGCGCCCGGCAGATTAGAGAAATCATCTGTCCACTGATCAATCCCTGCAACCGGCACAAGGGGCTTCACATCGCTGCTTTGATCAAGCGACTCCAAACTTTTGGACGACTTTGAGATGGCAATGGCGATGGAATGCGCGGCGTTGAGATCACCAGCCTTCGGTGGAACATAATCTATAACCCGGCCTTGGAGTGCTGGATCAATCGCATGCATATTGGCAGCAACCACCGGCACCAAATCCATAAAGCGATTAGTCACATGGATCACCAACATGCCATCATCTTTGACATGAGTAAGATAGAGCTGAATGGCTTCCGTGGTGATCAAGTGCACCGGAATGGAATCTGACGAGAAAGCATCAACCAAAAGATAATCAGCTTTTTCTTCTTTGGATTGACCCAGCGTGATGCGCGCATCGCCTTCGATCATTTTCATGTTTGGTGCGCAAGACGACAAGAATGTGAATTGGTTTTTGTCTTGTGCAACCTTGATCACATCACGGTCGATTTCATAATAGGCCCAATCTTCGTTTGGCTTTGCATAACAAGCAAGCGAACCCGTACCCAATCCAATGACGCGAATAATGCCGCTCCTTCCTTCGGCAGCGAGGCGCGTTTGCGTAGTGAGCAGCGTTCGCGCCATGCCACCTTCGGGGCTGTAATAGGTTAGCGGGTGCGGTTTAGCGGTGAAGCTTCCGGTCAATTCATCCAGCCGCTCCGCACCATGAACCGTGGTGCCATGATTGAGCAGACGGTAATCGCCATTGTCGGTGACACTTAACACGCCAAAATAGCTGCGCATGGCGACGCGTTCTGGTGTTTGCCCCGAAAGCGAACTCAAAACCACCATGAGCATAGAAAGAGCGGCCACCGCCATATGTTGAGCGCGAAAAGCGATATATGCAAAAGCCCCAAATAGGCCTGCTTCAATCACGCGTGTTGAGAGAAGCAAATGGAAACCGCCTTGGGGTGCTGTTAGCGCCGTCAACAACATAAGGCCAATGCAAATGGCAATAGGCAGCAGAGGTTGTTTCAAAACTTCGATGACTTTTGCATTGCGGAAAACATCTTGCCGTGCAGCAACGCCAACAACGAGGAGCAGCGGATACTCAAACACGGAATTAAAAACCAATGGTGCAATCAGCGAAACGAATAGTCCGCCAAGCACACCACCTAAAGACATGAGCATGTAAAATTCTGTGAGATGGGAAGCATCAGGCCGCGCTTCATAAAGCTGACGGTGGCAAATGATTGCGGTTGAGAAAAAAGACAATGCACCGATGATCATCACTGGGACTGTGAATGAAAGTGGCAATGCGAATTGAACGACAAAAGCAATGGGCAAACTGACCAATTGTACAATGCGCATAAGCCTTAGAGAAATGAGGGGTCGGTCGCGGAACACCAAAACGAATGTAAGCAAAAACAAAACCAATGGCGGCAACCACAGGAAGGGCGCAGAGGCAATGTCAGTGGTGATATGATTGGTCCAAGCCACCAGTAAAGCAGAAGGTACAAACGACAGGAAAATCCACCAGCCGCGTTCCTTCCCCGTAATGGCATTAACTGATCGAGTTGAAGCAGAGCTTTCAACGAAGGCGCGTCCTTGCAGCATCATCAAACCACATAGACCGATGGCTATGGCAAGGCCGATAAAGCCAAAACTCCATAACAAGGCTTGATTGTGTAGGCCCAGCAAGGGCTCGACCACAAAGGGATAAGCAATTAATGCGCCGAGGCTGCCGATATTGCTGGCGCTGTAGAGAAAATAAGGATTGGCGGAATCCTTATGGGCGGTGCGGGCAAACCAACTTTGCAAAAGGGGTGCGGTGGCCGAGATGAAAAAGAACGGATAACCGATGGCTCGTGCCATCAGGCCGATCAACCATAACCCAGCAGTGGCGCCACCAGCTGGCACATCTGCCATGGGGAGATTAACGGGCAAACTGAACCAAGCCAGAGCCATTAAGCCGACATGCAACGGAACCGCGTATACGGGTGGCACGAATTTTTTCAAAAGATGCGCATAACAATAGCCACCCAGCAAAACGGCTTGGAAAAAACACATGGCAATGGCCCAAACAGCAGGTGTACCTCCCAAAAGCGGCAGTGCCATGCGGGCAAACATCGGCTGCACCAAAAACAGCAGCGAGGCGCTGAGCAGCATGGTGGCAACATAAGCCGGAACCAGCATTTTGGTATTTGGGTGGGTTTCTAAACTGTTAACAGCCATGCCATCTTCCTCTTGGATAGGTGGCCTATTTAGCGATGGAGAGTTGATAGCTGATTAAGAGACTTTAACACCGTAACGATGCAAATCGCGGGCCTGGTGTTTGAGCCAATTACGGGCCTCTTTAGCATTTTTGCAGTGGGTTAAAACCAAACGCCAAAAGCGTGGCCCGTGGTTCATTTCTTGGATATGGGCCACCTCATGGGCCGCTACATAATCGAGCACATAGCGTGGAGCCAAAACCAATCGCCAAGAATAGGAAAGGGCGCGCGCAGCAGAGCATGAACCCCAGCGGCTCGATTGGTCACGAACCGTTAAAGCAGAAAATTCAACATTCATCGCATTGGCATAATGTTCGGAAGCCAGCAATAGATCTTTAAGCGCCTGTTGTTTGAACCAATCCGTCAAGCGGCGATTGATATGGGCTGGATCGCCCGGCACGATGATGGTCTTTGTAAGCTGGTCGAGTTGCACCAAGCCGCGCTTTCCACCAGGACAAGCAATGGTGTAAATTTCGCCGCGAAACGGAACCGCAACGCCGCTTTCAAAAGCCAAAGCGGGCATGCGATTAGAAATATTTTTAAGAACCCAAGCTTTGGAGGCGTGAGCAAAGCGCAGCGCCTCGGCTTGCGTGGTGCGTTTGGGCAATGTCATCGTAAGCCCTGTGCCATCTTTTGCCACGCGCATAATCATGCGTTTGCAACGTGCATTGCGTTTAAAAGATAGTTTAATGTTTTGGCCCTCAATCTCCATCACACAGGGTTCGGGGGCAGGATGGCTGCGCAGAACCGCGATGCGGCCGAGGAGATTGATCATTTTTCGTTGTTTTGGAAAAAGCCCTTGATCTTTGGAGCTACTTCCGCGCGGAATTTTGAGCCTGAGAAAACGCCGTAATGCCCGACCTTCATTTGCAGGTGGTGCAGTTTCTTTGACGCCGGGATATTTGGACAAAGATCATGGGCAGCCTCAGTTTGGCCAACGCCCGAAATATCATCACGTTCGCCTTCAACAGTCATCAATGCTGTCTTGGTAATTTTCGCTGGATCCACTAATTCGCCGCGGTGCCGGTAAGTACCATGCGGTAAATCAAAATGTACAAAGACGCGGTCGACAGTTTGAAGATAGAATTCCGCAGTCAAATCCATCACCGCCATATATTCATCATAGAAAATTCTGTGGCGTTCTGAATCGGTTTCATCGCCTTCAACCAAGCTTTGATAAAGCTCCTTATGGGCTTTCACATGTCGGTCAGCGTTCATGGCCAGAAAACTTCCGAGCTGCATAAAGCCAGGATAAACTTCGCGGCCGGCACCCTTATGTCCACCCGTCACATGCATGATCATATTATCTTGCAACCACTGTGAACCCTTTTCTTGCGCCAACTTGTTGACCGCTGTTGGGTTGCGCTGCGTATCAATGGGGCCGCCCATTAACACCATCGACAAAGGCACCAGAGGGTCGTTGGCGGCACTCATAAGTGAAACGGCAGCCATCACGGGAACCGATGGTTGACACACCGCCATGATATGAACGCGCGATTTTAAATGATGCATCATTGCAATCAGTGTATCGGCATAATCATCAAGATCAAATGCGCCAGCGCTATACGGCACTTCACGCGCATCGTTCCAGTCGGTTACATAGACATCATAGTCCGGCAACATTTCTTGGACGGTGCCTTTGAGCAACGTTGCATAATGGCCAGACATCGGGGCGACCATAAGAAGTTTGGTCTGGGGTTTTGATTTTGCCGGCAAGTCTTTTTTGAAGTTGATCAGATTGCAGAATGGCATCTGCCAAACAATTTCCTCGCGCACGGCAATGTCTTTGCCGTTAATTTGCGTGGAGTTGATTTCAAATTCTGGCTTCTCATAGCGGCGCGTGGCGCGCTCAAACATTGAGAGGGATGCGCTCGCACTGCGGCCAAGTGATGTGTGGGCCAGCGGATTAAATTGATTGCCCCAGAAGGCGAGCCCTGCCTCGGCCATAAAACGCATGGGTGCCATGGCGGCATGGTTCATTTCATAGATTGGATAAAGCATATTTCTTCCAAACATCCTTCAAGCATCAAGCATGCTCGTTAATAAACCAACAAGAATGGGATAACCCCCGTTAGCCGCATCAACCTTCTAACACCTTTTTCAGTTCCAATGCCAAGTTCTTTGCATCAGTCGAATATGGGAAGTGTTTGGCGAATTTTCCATCTGGCCCCATCAGATAGAGGATCGAGGGGTGATCCATTTCATAATTTTGGGCATTTTTTTCATCCGGCACTTTTTTGTAATAGACATGAAATGCTTTCGCCATAACGGCCAACTGCTCCGGCGTTCCGGTAAGACCTATGAATCGCGGATCAAAATTTGCCACATAGTCACCAATGACCTTTGGCGTATCGCGCTCGGGGTCAACCGAGACAAAAACGGGAATTATTTTGGCCGCATCTGGCCCCAGCTCTTTCAGTGCTGCTGATACGACCTGCATTTCCGCGGGGCAGACATCTTCACAGAATGTAAAACCGAAAAAGTAAAGCGTGTAATGGCCTTCGAAACTCTTTTCCGTAACCGTCTCGCCTTTTTGATTGAGCATTGTGAAGGGCCCGCCGACTAAAGCTGTGCCTGAACCCATAGGGCCCTTGCTGGGCCATTGCGTGAGCGCCAAGGCTGCAATGGCGAAAGCCGCAATAATCATAATTGCGGCTGCGATCAGTTTGGGGCGGGAGGGTAGGTAATTTGATTCTGGCATAATGATTTGAACATAATCCATTTCCATCTATATGGAAGTTACAAGATGACACAGAGCTTTCCCCTCATAAATCAAAATGACCATCACGGACTGTTGCGCCTGCGCACCTTGGTGCGGCTGCGCTGGTTGGCTGTCATTGGCCAATCGGCAGCTGTGCTTGGTGTCGAATATATTTTAGGGTTCAAACTGCCGCTGGCATTATGCTTGGCGATGATTGCTTTGAGTGCATGGCTGAATGTGTTTCTCACATTACGCTGGCGCAGTGGGCAACGTTTGGCGGCACGACCTGCTGGATTGTTATTGGGCTATGATATCATCCAATTGGCCATTTTGCTCTATTTAACGGGCGGATTGGAAAATCCTTTTGCGTTTTTATTTTTGGTACCGGTCACAATTTCGGCAACGTCATTGCCACTGACATGGACGTTGAGCTTGGCTTCAATGGCTTTCACCTGCGCAACTATTTTGGCTTTTATACATAAGCCCCTGCCATGGTCAGATGCTACTGCGTTGAGCCTGCCGCCGACTTATATTGCGGGCATGTGGGCAGCGCTGGTCTGCGGCACGGTGTTCTCTGCAATTTACGCAAGGCGCATTGCAGAGGAAGCACGGCTCATGTCATCGGCTTTATCGGCCACTGAAATCGTTTTGGCGCGTGAACAACGTTTATCGGCTCTTGATGGCTTGGCGGCGGCGGCGGCCCATGAACTGGGAACGCCGCTGGCGACGATTGCTTTGGTCGCCAAAGAATTAAAACGTGAAGTTCCCAAAAATTCTCCGCATACGGAGGATATTGATTTATTGATTTCGCAAGCTGCAAGATGCCGCGATATTCTAAAGCGCTTGGCTGTGCCTGACCAGATTTCTGATGATGTGTATCAGCAGGTGACACTCGAAGCGATGATTGAAGATATGGTTTCACCGCTTCGTGGTTCGGAAGTTAAAATTACCATTGATGCAGCACCCGATTCAAAATCGTCAACGCCAGAGCCTGTTTTCCGCCGTAACCCGGCCATTACCTATGGTTTGGGCAACTTGCTCGAGAATGCTTTTGACTTTGCCGTGAGCTCGGTAGAGGTGAAAGCCCGCTGGACTGCCAACCAAATTATTTTGACGGTGGCCGATGATGGCCCGGGATTTGACCAAGCGATTTTTGATCAGTTGGGCGATCCGTTCGTGACCACACGTCCTGGCTATGGCGAAAAGGCCGCCAAGGAAGAAGGCCAGCATGAAGGCATGGGACTGGGATTATTCATTGCCAAGACCTTGTTGGAACGATCAGGCGCTGCGGTGGCTTTGGCCAATCGTAAATATCCAGCCAAGGGAGCAATGATCCAAATCACCTGGCCCCGCAGTGTTGTGGATGTTGGCAAAAATGCTTGACGTGAACTGGCAGCCGCCGCACAACGTACCACCATCATGACAGACATTATTGAAAAAAACCTCCTCCTCGTTGACGATGACAATCCGTTCTTGACCCGGCTTGGCCGCGCCATGGAAACCCGCGGTTTCACCGTGCGCCTTGCGGGCACTGTGGCTGACGGTATTGCCGAAGTGAAAAAAGACGCGCCCAATTATGCCGTGGTTGATTTACGTTTGACCGATGGCAATGGTTTGGACGTGATCGAAGCGCTCCATGCCAAACGGCCTGAAGCCCGCGTTGTGGTGTTAACTGGCTATGGCAATATTGCGACCGCTGTAACCGCCGTTAAACTGGGTGCCATCGACTATTTGGCCAAGCCTGCGGATGCAGATGCCGTTTATGGCGCACTCACGGGCGATACCGAAAACCGCAATGCGCTGCCGGATAATCCGATGTC
>CAXTKN010000086.1:2946-9824 GCA_964244805.1 uncultured Aestuariivirga sp. | reverse complement strand
ATATGTTGTTTGGCCCAACCAATGAAGAAATGATCACCGATATTTTCCGTTCGGGCATTCAGTCTTATAAAGATGTGCCGCGCAATCTTTACCACATTCAATGGAAATTCCGCGATGAAGTTCGCCCACGCTTTGGCGTGATGCGGGGCCGCGAGTTCTTGATGAAGGATGCTTATTCGTTTGATCTGACGGCGGAAGCTGGGCAGCATTCTTATAATAAAATGTTCGTGGCTTACTTGCGCACCTTTGCCAGGTTGGGCTTGAAGGCGGTGCCGATGCGCGCTGACACTGGGCCAATTGGTGGTGACAGCAGCCATGAGTTTTTGATTCTGGCCGAGACGGGGGAAAGCGGCGTGTTCTTTGATCGTGACTTCCACGATATGGATTGGTCGGCGTTTGATATTGATTATGATGATGTGGCAGCTGTTGAAAAAGTTGTGAGAACCTTCACTTCAAAATATTCGGCAACAGACGAAAAACATGACGCGGCAGAATTTGATTCTCGCGTGCCAATGGACAAACAACTTTCGGGCCGCGGCATTGAAGTGGGGCACATTTTCTTTTTTGGTGATAAATATTCCAAACCTTTGGGCTGCGAAGTGCAAGGCGCTGATGGCAAGAAAGTGACGTTGCAATCTGGTTCCTATGGCATTGGCGTCTCGCGTTTAGTGGGCGGTATCATCGAAGCGTCGCATGACAAGGACGGCATCATCTGGCCGGAAGCGGTTGCGCCGTTCCATGTTGGCCTCATTAACATCAAAGTTGGTGATGCAGAAGCTGATGCGACTTCTGATAAGATCTATAAGGCTCTTCAAGCCAAGGGCGTTGATGTTCTTTATGATGATCGCAATCAGCCAGGCGGTGCGAAATTTGCAGCAATGGATTTAATCGGCTTGCCTTGGCAAATTATCATCGGCCCACGCGGATTGAAAGAGGGCATTGCTGAGGTCAAAAACCGCAAGACGGGCGAACGCGAAAATGTGGCGCTTGATCAAATTGTTGAGCGCTTCAAAAAATAATGGCGCAAGGTCTGCCAGACACCAAACCCTTCGCTGGCTTTGAATGGCAGATTGCCTTGCGCTATCTGCGTGCCCGTAGGCGCGAGGGTTTTATCTCTGTAATTTCGCTGCTCTCTTTTTTGGGCATCGCTTTAGGCGTGGCCACCTTGATCGTCGTGATGTCGATCTTCAACGGTTTTCACGAAGAACTGCTGAGTAAAATTTTGGGTTTTTCGGGTCATGCTGCGGTTTTTCGGTCTGATCAGGAGCCGATTGCTGATTACAAGTTGGTGCAAGGCAAGCTTGAAAAAGTTCCCGGCGTCATTCGCGTCATCGCCTTGGTCGAAGGACAGGCCATGGTGTCGTCGTTGAAGCAGGCAACCGGATCTTTGGTGCGCGGCATAAGCGAAGATGATTTGTTGAAGCTCAGTAATTTGAACAACAAAGATTTGCACACTGCGATCCAAACTCCGAATGTCGAAGACCAAACGCCGAGCTTCAAAGGCTTTGATAAATCCGATGGCATTGCGATAGGTGACGGCATGGCGCGCCGTCATCAAGTGGCCCTAGGTTCAACGATAACTCTGATTGCGCCCAACGGCCCCGATACAGTGTTGGGCAATACGCCCCGCATCAGAGACTATAAAGTGGTGGCGATATATAAGATCGGCATGTCAGACTATGACGACAACGTGGTCTATATGCCGATCACAGAAGCGCAGGATTTTTTCTCGACGAATGATGGCGCCACCAGCCTTGAGATTATGGTCGATGACCCAGATTCAATTGCTGCAAAACAGCCAGGCCTTCTGAAAGCCATGACTCCTGATATGATGTTGCAGACGTGGCAAACGCGCAACGTGGCGTTTTTCAATGCTCTGGCTGTGGAACGCAATGTGGTGATTATGGTTGTGTTCCTCGTTGTGTTGGTTGCTGCACTCAACATCATTTCGGGCCTCTTCATGCTGGTGAAAGACAAGAGCAGCAACATCGCCATATTGCGCACAATAGGCGCCACCAGTGGTTCGATAATGCGTATATTTTTTATAACAGGTGCAGCGATTGGAACGATCGGAACATTGGTGGGATTGTTGTTAGGCCTGTTGGTTTGCGCCAATGCCAATAACATCCGAAATGCCATTCAATGGTTTTCAGGTGTCGATCCCTTCAATTCTGAAATTTATTATCTGGCCCAGCTGCCCGCAAAAGTCGACGCGAGGCAGACAATATATATTGTCATTGCAGCGCTTGTGATTTCATTTCTGGCCACGCTTTACCCCGCTTGGAAGGCCGCAAAACTCGATCCCGTTGAGGCTTTGCGTTACGAATGAATTTGCGTCCCGCACTTGAATTGCAAAGCATCTCTCGGGTTTACGGCGAGGGCGAAAACAGGCTTGAGATTTTCAAGGACCTGTCACTAACTATTGTGCCGGGAGAAATCGTGGGGCTTGTTGGCCCATCGGGTGCTGGCAAATCATCGTTGCTGCATATTGCGGGATTGCTGGAAAAACCAACGGCAGGGCAGGTAGTAATTGCAGGTCAAGAATGCAACCATCTCGATGATGAAGCGCGCACCAGAATAAGACGCATTGGTGTGGGATTTGTTTATCAGTTCCATCATTTGCTGCCTGAGTTTTCTGCTCTTGAAAATGTGGTTATCCCGCAATTAATCGCTGCAACGCCTAAGGCTGATGCTGAAAAGCGCGCCAAGGATTTGCTTGGAAGGTTAGGCCTTGCCCACCGCATCAGCCACCGCCCGTCAGAACTTTCCGGTGGTGAAAAGCAACGGGTGGCCATTGCTCGCGCCATCGCCAATCGGCCTTTACTGTTGCTGGCCGATGAACCCACTGGCAATCTTGATCCACCAACTGGCGAATTGGTGCATCATGAATTTACAAGGCTGATACAGGAAGAAGGTTTGGGAGCATTGATCGCCACTCACAATATCGAGTTTGCAAACCGCATGACCAGAGTGATGAGATTACACAATGGCGCCTTGGTGGAAGTTTAGTTGCTTAGCAGTTTTGTGGGCTATATCTTGTCCCAGTTCAGCGGCAACGCTTGAGCGCATCGCGCAGGCAGTTTCGATATGCTCCACGGCAAATCAAGAAGCAAAAGCCAACAGACTTGACCCCGCTTTCTTTGCAAGGTTGCTGTGGAAGGAAAGCCTGTTTGACCCTAATGTGGTTAGCCCCAAAGGTGCGCAGGGTATTGCCCAGTTTATGCCTGAGACTGCAAAACTTCGCGGGCTTGAAGACCCGTTCGAGCCAATCAGCGCTGTTAAAGCCTCAGCTGCTTTTCTGAGCGATTTGCGAAATCAATTTGGTAATTTGGGGTTAGCCGCAGCCGCCTATAATGCCGGTGAAAAACGTGTAGGCGATTGGCAACAGGGCAAAAGCTCAATGCCACTCGAGACTCAAGATTATGTGCAATTCATTACTGGTCGGGACGTGAATGAGTGGAAAGAAGCCAGCGCCAGCTTTGCCATACCTGCAATTGGCAAAGCTGGAGATTTCACCACTGATTGTGTGACGCTGGCTCTGCGCAAGACGACTTTAAGCGACACTGCAACCAGATCGGCCCCGCAGCTGCCCTGGGGCGTAGTGTTGGCTGTGAACTTCAATGAACGCACGGCGCTGAGCATGTTTCAAAGATTGAAGCTTCGGTTTCCAAAACTGATTGCCAACCGCCAGCCGATGATAACACGTAAGAAAAACCTATCACGCGGAACGCGCCGCATGGTTTTCGTGATGCTGGGCGAAAAAACGGCAGTGACGGCACAGGCTACTTGCGCAAATTTGAGCGCCGCTGGCGCACCATGCATTGTCAAACGAAATTAAAAAACCCGCCTACATTTCTGCGGGCGGGCTAAAATTTTTAAACAACTGAAGCTTACTTGCCCGCTGCTTTCATTTTGGCAACACATTGGCCCCAGAACTTTGGCCAAGTTTGACCAGCGGGAACCTTGTTAGATATCTTGAGGACCTTCCATTGATCGCCGCATTCGGTGATCCGTGCCTGCTGCACCGGATCAACAGCAGCGGCAGGCTTTTTAGCTGCGACAACCGCTGGTTTCTTCATGATTTTCTCAATCGGCTTTGCCATTGCGGCATCAGCAGGTTTCTTCATCATCTTATCTGCTGGCTTCTTCATGGCGACGTCTGCTGGCGCCGCAGGCGTTTTTACTGTGGCATCGGCTGGAGCTTCCGGCGTCTTCGCCACAGGATCCGCTGGTGCCATGATTTTTTTCTTCATCTTCTTGTCTGCTAATTTCTTCATTGCAACATCGGCAGGAGCTTCCGGCGTTTTCATTGTGGCATCGGCAGGAGCTTCCGGCGTCTTCACTGCAACATCAGCTGGTGCCATGATTTTTTTCTTCATTTTTTTGTCTACTGTTTTCTTCATCGCAACATCAGCCGGAGCTTCAGGCGTCTTCGTCATCGCGTCAGCCGGAGCAGCAGGTTTTTTCATCTTTTTATCGACAGGCTTTTTCATCGTCGCGTCGGTTGCTGGCTTGCAAGTTTTAAGGAACGACTCCAATGTCTGATCAGCTGGTGCGGTCTTATCAGCTTCCATCTTTTTCCACTGAGCTGTGCAATCTTTCGTCATCGCGTCTGTTGCAGCAAAAGCTGCGGGTGAGGAAAGCATAATGCCAACAGAAAATAATAATGCAGCTGATAGCGAAATTGAAATTTTGGTCATGACAGTCTCCGACTGGGTTGCTTTCGATAAAAACGAGATGTGATCTGGAATTATGGCGGCTTAAGGACTCAACGCATGAAAACTCTTTAATCTTAACTGTGTGATCCACAGTTGGGCAATTCCAATTACATCAATAACAGTCTAAACTCAAATGATGCCTGATCCCAAATTCATTCATCTGCACGTCCACACGGCTTACTCGCTGTCCGAGGGGGCACTGCCAATTAAGAAGCTTGCTGGCATGGCCAAGACGCTAAAAATGCCAGCTTTGGCTGCAACCGACACCAGCAATCTGTTTGGCGCATTGGAGTTTTCTGAGGCGCTGGTTGAAAAAGGCATTCAACCCATCATCGGATTGCGGCTGCGTGTTGATCTCTCGCCACCGAGTGATTCCACCAAATCTATGCAAACAGGATTAAAGCATCACAGCACGATTGTGCTTCTGGCTAAGAATGAAGCGGGCTATAAAAACCTTCTAAAGCTGTCCTCAAGTTCGTTTCTGGAAGTGCCGGATAATTCTGAGCCGCATGTGTCTTGGGCCAAGCTCGAAGCTTGTGCCGAAGGGCTCATCTGTCTGACCGGGGGGCCAGAGGGCCCTTTAAACGAAAGCCTTGTCCAAAACCAAATGTCTTTGGCGACGCAGCAGGGATTGCAGCTGAAGGGATTGTTTGGCGACCGCATGTATATTGAACTCCAGCGCCACGGCACGGAGGCCGAGCAAACAGCTGAAACAGGTTTGATCGCAATTGCTTATGAACATGAAATTCCGTTGGTGGCCACCAATCAATGCTATTTCGCAAAGCCAGATGATTATGTGGCGCATGACGCATTGATCTGCATTGCGGCAGGCGAAGTGATCGCCACTGAAGATCGCAGGCGTTTGACACCAGAGCACTATTTCAAATCACAAGAAGAAATGGCGGCACTGTTTGCTGACTTGCCTGAGGCACTCGAAAATACGGTCGAGATTGCCAAGCGCTGCGCGTTTTGGGTGAAAGGCAGAAAACCAATTCTGCCGCGTTTTGCTGATGGGGATGAGGGAATAGAGTTGCGGAAGCTCGCGGCGGTTGGTTTGGAGCAGCGCTTGTTAGCGCGCGGGCGCGTGGCCGATTTTGACACTGAAGCCTACACGAAACGCCTCGATTTTGAGCTCGACGTTATTATTCGCATGAACTTTCCGGGTTATTTTCTGATCGTCCATGACTTTATAAAATGGTCCAAAGACCATCTCATTCCAGTAGGGCCGGGGCGTGGTTCAGGCGCTGGCTCTATGGTGGCCTATGCGCTTCAAATTGTTGATATTGACCCGTTTAGGTTCAATCTCCTGTTTGAAAGATTTCTCAATCCTGAGCGTGTTTCAATGCCGGATTTTGATATCGATTTTTGTCAGGAACGCCGCGACGAAGTCATCAATTATGTTCAGAGCCGGTTTGGTGAAGACCGTGTAGCGCAGATTATCACCTTTGGTAAACTTCAAGCCCGCATGGTGACCCGCGATGTGGGGCGCGTTTTGCAAATGCCTTATATGCAAGTGGACCGGCTTTCAAAACTCATCCCCATGAACCCGGCCAATCCGATGACATTGCAACAAGCAATCGATTCAGAGCCGCGCTTGCAAGAGGAACGCGACCGCGACGTAAATGTCAAAAACCTATTTGATATAGCACTGCGACTAGAAGGATTGAACCGCAACGCATCAACACATGCTGCGGGCATCGTTATCGGTGACCGCCCACTCGAAGAACTAGTTCCGCTTTACCGCGACCCGCGCTCAACTTTGCCCGCCACGCAATTCAACATGAAATATGTTGAAATGGCAGGTTTGGTAAAGTTTGACTTTTTGGGTCTGAAAACGCTGACGGTTTTGGACAAAGCACAGAAGCTTATTCGTGTGCGTTTACCTGAATTCGATCTGGAGAAAATTCCCGATAATGATGTGAAAACTTTTGATATGCTAGGGCAGGGCGATACGATCGGGATATTCCAGTTGGAAAGTTCCGGCATGCGCGATGTGCTGAAAAAAATGCATGCCAATTGCATTGAGGACATTATCGCAATTGTAGCGCTCTATCGCCCGGGCCCTATGGATAATATTCCACGGTTTATCGCTTGTAAAAAAGGCGATGAACAACCTGACTATTTGCATCCTCTGCTTGAGCCACTGCTCAAAGAAACTTA
>CAXTKN010000086.1:0-2846 GCA_964244805.1 uncultured Aestuariivirga sp. | reverse complement strand
TTCCCGGTTGAATTCCTTGCAGCTTCGATGTCTCTCGATTTGGGCAATGCCGATAAGTTGATGTTATTTAAGCGTGACGCCCAGCGTTATGGCATCAAAGTTATTCCCCCGGCCGTCAATGCAAGTGGAGTTGATTTTGCTGTGAGAGATGGCACCATTCTCTATTCACTGGCGGCATTAAAAAACGTCGGACAAGGTGCTGTAGCCCAAATTGTCGAAGCCAGAGAACAGGGCGGCGCATTTAAATCGCTTGTTGATTTTGCAAG
This sequence comes from uncultured Aestuariivirga sp., assembly GCA_964244805.1. Lineage (GTDB taxonomy): Bacteria > Pseudomonadota > Alphaproteobacteria > Rhizobiales > Aestuariivirgaceae > Aestuariivirga. The sequence continues at coordinate 2,580 of CAXTKN010000086.1, read as the reverse complement.
ACGTGTTGACCCGCGCGCTCTGAACAAGCGTGCGATGGAAAGCATGACAAAAGCCGGAGCGTTCGACAGTCTTAATCCCAACCGCGCTCAAGTGTTTGACGGCATTGATAGCATTGTGGGTATCGCCAATCGCACTGCTTCGGAAGAGGCTGCCGGACAAAATGATATGTTCGGCGCACTGCAGTCACCTAGTGATGACATCGTGATGCCGCGCCGGGATGCGTGGTTGCCGATGGAGAAATTGGCCCAAGAATTCGAAGCTGTCGGCTTTTATTTGTCAGGCCATCCTCTTGATGAATACACCAAGCCGCTTCAGCGTTTAGGTGTTGAAACTTGGGTATCATTCCAAGAAAAAATCATGACCAAGGGTGCAACTGCGGCAAAGCTTGCTGGTACGATAACCTACAAACAAGAACGCCGCTCAAAGACTGGAAACAAATTCGCCTTTGTGGGTTTTTCTGATCCCACGGGCCAATTTGAAACCATCGTATTTTCTGATACCTTAAATGCAGTCAGAGAAATGCTTGAACCGGGCAAAGCCGTTATCGCACGGGTTGAAGCTGATGTGGACGGCGAAGACATTAAGCTGCGCCTTCAAGGGCTCGAGGTTTTGGATAAGGCAGCGGCTGCTATCGTTCAAGGAATTCAGATTTTTGTGCGTGACACATCATCGCTGGACTCAATTTCCAAACGCTTGACAGCGGGCGGCAGAGCACCTGTGCGACTGACTCTTCTGCAAGATCATGGCCGTGAAGTTGAGATTGGGTTAGGTTCGAAATTTGCGATCACTCCCCAAATTAAGGGTGCCATCAAAGCAATCAACGGCGTTTTAGATGTTCAAGATTTATAGGGGAGTGTTAGGCTGCACATTACTGCGGTCAAGTTGCTTTACAAATTCGATGGCCACACCTTGGTCAAGATAACGCACAACGCGACCACGCATTTTTCCCAACATTAAAAATGTGCCAACACTCGGCATCACTTCAGTTTTGATAGCAGCGCCAGAAAGTGAAATATCAATTACTTCGCAATTATAAATTCGTCCATCTGGCAAAGAAATTTGTGAGGTTTTTTCTGTGGGCTCATAACGTGCGTGGCGGCGGCCATCTGGCTCTTCACCGACTTGACGCTTTTGCAGCCATTCAATGCGTTGTTGCAAGCGCTCCAGTCGTGAACCTGTGAGACTGAACACAACACTGAAACCACCATCTACAGTCCCAGAAGTGATTGCCTCGACGCGTCCAACTTCCTCAAGATAAGCCACAAGCGCAAGACCTTTTGCCGCAACAAACTGGGTCAAGAAGGTTGCGCCTGTGCCAGTCAGATCGACAACTTGGCACGGATGCTCTGACATATCAGGCAACATGAAGCGCCCGAAGATAATCCCGAGTGAATTTACGCTATCATTAGCTATCGCGTTTTCGTTACTCAACCCGTTCACATCAAACCCCTAAATGTCAGCACTTACCGAATTCCCCGAAGTGCCAGAGCCGATTGCAAATCAGCCTTGTATCCATCTAAGGATGCTTGGGTAAAGGCAGAGTTAAGAAAATGTCACTTAGAACTGCGGAAGAACAGTTTAATGTGAAGCCAGTCCACCTTGAATGACGCGGAGCATCGGCGACACTTTGCGGCCCACCTGTTCGAGCAAAGCATCTCCGGTCTCATGTTCAGTCCAAATCATTCGGGTCGAAACCAGTTCTCTGCGCAACAACGGTGCTGGTAAAAAAGTGCGCCCGCCCAGAAGCGGAAAAATACCTGCAAATAATTGAGTTTGCTGTATTTTTTTGTCATAAACTGGTAAAACTACCATTTCGACTGGCAAAATAGGCGCGCTTTCATAGATGAGTCGCATTCTCACCAAACAGGGCTGAGCGCGATCTTGCGCGATGATTAAGGACTTTGAAACGACACCTCGTTCAAAACTATCCCAGCCAGCCAAAGCATTTTTGCCCGTTTGGGTGCTTCCCATCAATGTGCAAATTTCGGTACCGGCCAAGCGGTAAATCCATTTACTGTGCAAGCTATCCAATTCAAGAATGGCAAGATTAGGCATGATTTCAACAATTTGACGCAAATCGATATCGCTGCGATTAGGGCAGGCACGCTCCGCTCTCAGAGCTTCCCAATACCGGAACAATTTGCGACTTCCAGGGTGCAACATTTGCACACCTGATTGAGAAGCTTCTGAATTATTAGAAATGACCATTAGCCAAACTCCGGGCGAGACAGCAATTCCTGTCCCATTCATGAACGTATGGTGGTAGGGTTGCACATCGTGTGCCAGCCGGAGAATAGTGTGAAGGATCAACCAGAACTCAACTCAGATGAAGAAATTCTAGCTGAAAAGGCAGAACCAATCATCAATTTGCCCGTCGCGGTATGGGGTTTGATCGCCGTTCTGGTGGCCGTTCATCTCGGGTTGTGGTTTGCCGGTTCGAACACGCAGCTGATAGCGCAAGCTTATCTGGCCTTTGATACGAGAAGGTTCTGGATGATCGTCCGGCCCGATCTGCCATTTCAAGCTTATTGGACGATGTTGACCTATGCATTGCTGCATGGCGACGCGGTTCATCTCGG
>CAXTKN010000085.1:0-9901 GCA_964244805.1 uncultured Aestuariivirga sp. | reverse complement strand
TCAAATTTCCCCGGCGGTCCAGGCGGTATGATCGCATCAGCTTTTGCCTTGTTTATGGTCTATTCGGCCAGCAGTTGGATGATGTCTTCTTCGAGTCCTCAAGCTGAACCAACTCAACAAATTGCAGAAGCACCTCCCGCTGTTGATAATATGCCCACGGCCTCAACCGGACCAGAAGTGGCTCAGGTGACTGTAACCCAAGAGCCAATTTCTGGTTCACCTGAAGTTGCCAATGCAGCAGATGTTCCGCCAATTCCTGCAAGCGAAGCTCCACTGGCATCGGAAGATCCAGATGCCATGGGCGCGTTTATTCAAGAGCAAATTCCAGAACCCATTGGCTCGGCAAAAGTAAAGGTCCCAAAACAAGTGGCAAGTGCTGATACAGCGGCGGGCCGGGTTTATGGTGCGGATAATTCTGATGCGCGTGTTGTGCTCAAGGCTAAATCATCGGTTTGGCTGCGCATCGAGGATGCCAAGGGCAATGTGTTGATCACGCAAATGCTCAATCCGGGCGATACGTACCGCGTTCCAAACAAAGATGGCCTGATTGCTTTGTCGCGTGATGGCGGTCGGATCAGTTATTTGATCGACGGCAAGGAAATGGGCCCTCTTGGCGCGCCCGGTAAAATTTTGGTTGGCGAAAATTTGGATATTGCTGCTTTGCAGGCCAAGCAAAAGGGCTGAATTTGATTGCTTGGCGAATAAGGGGCCTCTGGTATGCGATTTGACGGCGTCAAATCGCTCGACGTCACGCAATGTTTAAAAGCATATTTCAACCAAGTGTTTCCACCTGATTGAAATATGCTCTAGAAGCCCTTTCATGTCTGCCATTCAAGTTCAAAAACTCGACCGCCTCATCGAACGTTTTGCCTCTGTCGAGCATGCGCTATCCAGCGGTGCCACGGGCGAAGCTTTTGTTAAACTCTCAAAGGATTATGCCGAAATAGAGCCTACGGCCAAGGGGGCGAAGGCTTTGAAATCTGCTTATGAGGAGCGTGATGGTTTGGCTGAAATGCTGAATGCGGGTGGCGAGCTGGCGCAAATGGCGGAATCGGAAAAGCCGTTGCTCGACGAGCGCATCAATCAACTTGAACAAGATATGCGCATTTTGCTGTTGCCAAAAGATTCAGCAGACGAACGCAACGTCATCCTCGAAGTGCGCGGCGGTACCGGTGGCGATGAAGCCGCCATTTTTGCTGGCGATTTGTTCCGGATGTATCAGCGCTACTCGCAATCTAAAGGTTGGAAAGTTGAAATCATCTCGGCTTCCGATGGCGAGCATGGCGGATACAAAGAAATCATCGCCAATATTTTTGGCGCTGGCGCTTATGCGAATTTGAAATTTGAATCCGGTGTTCACCGCGTACAGCGCGTGCCAGCCACAGAAACCCAAGGGCGCATTCACACTTCAGCAGCAACAGTGGCGGTTTTGCCTGAAGCTGAGGAAGTCGATATCAAGATCGAAGATAAGGATCTGCGCATTGATGTATTCAGATCATCGGGCCCCGGCGGGCAATCGGTGAACACAACCGATAGCGCGGTTCGCATCACCCATCTACCAACGGGTGTGGTGGTGTCGCAGCAAGATGAAAAATCGCAGATCAAAAACAAAGCCAAAGCCATGAAGGTTTTGCGTGCCAGACTTTTTGAGCGTGAACGCGAACGTATTGATTCTGAGCGATCAGCGGCTCGTAAAGGCCAAGTAGGATCGGGTGATCGTTCCGAACGTATTCGCACCTATAACTTCCCGCAAGGCAGATTGACGGATCACCGGATCAATCTCACGCTTTATAAACTTCCTGAAATTGTTGAAGGGCCAGCACTTGAAGATGTGATCCGCGCTTTGATCACCGAACATCAAGCTAATCTACTGGCGCAGATGGATGAAGAAAGCTGAGACCGTTGCAGCTCTGCTGCAGGAGGCGCGCAAAGCTTTGTTTGACGCTGATATTGAATTGTCGGCTTTAGACGCACGTTTGCTTTTGCAAGCGGCGAGTGGATTGGCGCATGAGCAATTGATTGCCGAACCCAATTTGATTTTGCCCGCGGATAAGATTTCAAGATTCAAAAATTTCATTGATCGTAGGTTACAACATGAGCCAGTCACCCGAATTCTAGGCGAGCGGGAATTTTATGGTCGGTCATTTAAAGTCTCGCCCGCAGTGCTTGACCCACGCGCTGACACCGAAACAATTGTCGAATTGACGCTTCAGCTGATGGGCCAAGAAACAATACGCATCCTTGATCTAGGAACAGGCAGCGGGGCTATTGCAATCACATTGCTTGCTGAACGACCGAACTGGTCAGGTATTGCGGTTGACCTTTCCGCGGACGCATTAGAAATCGCCAAAGCCAATAGCATTGCTCTTGGTGTTGCGAGCCGGCTGGCTTTTCATAATGGCACGTGGTTTGATGGTATTTCGGAAAAATTTGATCTGATTGTTTCTAACCCGCCTTACATCACTCACACCGATGTTTTCGAGCTTTCTCTCGAAGTTCAAAACTTCGACCCACATATGGCACTCGACGGTGGAGGGGATGGTCTCGACGCTTACCGGGCAATTGCTGCGGGTTCAGCAAAACATTTGAATTCGAAGGGCTTGGTCATCTTGGAGATTGGGGCAGGGCAAAGTGCCGATGTCATCCAAATTTTCGTAGCCCAAGGCTTTGAACTGGCAGACCAAAAATCCGACCTCGGCGGCCATGTACGGGCCTTGGCTTTTAAGCCTCGCTAATTTGTAATTATCCACGTCCAAAAAAAGCTTTGGTATTTTGCAAAACCTCAGCTAAAAGCCTGATTGCAATTCCCGGTGCCTTTTGCGAAGAATCGCGCGCAATGTGGATTTGAAGCTCATCGCTCAAATCAGACATGTCGTTGATAGCGCAGGTGGTGACTTACGGTTCCATAGTGGAAATTCGTTTGCTGGCAGGGATAAAATTCAACCAAGGTGTTTAGACTATCACGGCTTTTTTGGCTTTTGTTTTAGAAATCGGCGATCAGGTGCGAGTTCAGAATTCTCGTGCTAGCGCTTTTCCATGAGGATGGATTGTTCACGTGAATAATAATTTTATGCGCCCCGGCCAACACAAAAACAATAATAACCGCAACCGCAACCGCAACAATAATAACAACAATAATCGGCGCAACACAGGTGGCGGCGGCAGCCCAAACAACAAAGTCTTTGATTCCAATGGCCCAGACGTAAAACTGCGCGGCACGACGCAGACCATTGCTGAAAAATATATGCAGATGGGCAGAGACGCTCAAAGCTCTGGCGATAGCGTGGCGGCCGAGAGCTATTATCAGCATGCCGAGCATTATTACCGCTTATGGGCGGCCAGCCAGCCTGTCGGACAATCTTTGGTTATGCCGCGTAAAATGGGCGAAGAAGAATATGACGAGGATGGCGAGCAGATTAACAGTGAAGAAGATTCTGGCACCGAAAATGGCAATTCTGAATCTCCGCAGCAGGTCGAAGGTGCTGAGCCTTTTGAAGCTGGTAATGGTGATCCGAATTTCAGTCCGCCACTGGCTGAAGGTCAACAGCGCAATAATCGCAACAATAATTACAACAATAACCGGAATAACAACCGCAACAACAACAACCGCCCGCGTTGGCAGAATCGCAATAATGAGCGTTATGACAATAATGGCAATCAGGATGGAAACGTCGCGGCAGCACCGACTGAAGGTTCTGCACCAGTGACTGAGACAGCCTCAGCGGCTCCTGTTGTTGTGCAAGTAGAACATTCCGGCCAATGGGAAGCTCCTTCGTTCTTGCAACGCCCAACGCCGGTGGTGAGTGAGGCCCCAGTTGCTGAAGCGATGCCAGAAGCTGAAACCGCAGCCCCCCGTCGGGCGCGTGCACCGCGCAAGCCTCGGGTTGATGCTGATGTGGCAGTGGCCCCTGAAATAGCTCAGAGCGACGAATAGTACTTCGCCGCCTCTTGCGGAGACAAGCTCTCCATCCCACATTCTGCTTTGAAATGGGTTCCTGATCTTATGCCTTTGGGGTCTGATCGGGAAATGCCGGAAGGAGCACTTTATGGAATTTGAAAAATATACTGAGCGTTCGCGCGGGTTTATTCAATCGGCGCAATCATTGGCCCTTCGCGAAGGCCACCAACGTTTTGCCCCTGAGCATGTTTTGAAGGTTCTTCTTGATGATGAAGAAGGACTGGCTGCTGGTTTGATTAACGCTGCTGGCGGCGATTCTCGGGCTGCCTTGCGAACGGTTGAAGCCGTTTTGGCCAAAACCCCCAAAGTTTCAGGCGGTGGGGCAGGCCAAGTCTATCTTTCCCCTGAAATGGCGCGGGTTTTTGAATCAGCGCAGAAGATTGCCGACAAGGCTGGCGATTCTTATGTTTCGGCTGAACGTCTGTTGCAGGCGCTGGCTGTTGAGACATCTGAGGCGCAGAAAGCTTTAAAGGCCGCGGGTGTAACGGCTCAAGGTCTGAACACGGCCATTAACGCCATTCGCAAAGGCCGCACGGCTGATTCAGCTTCGGCAGAGCAGGGCTATGATGCGCTCAAAAAATATGCGCGCGATCTGACTGAGGCGGCCCGAGAAGGCAAGCTTGATCCCGTTATCGGGCGCGATGAAGAAATTCGGCGTACCATTCAGGTTCTCTCTCGGCGGACGAAAAATAACCCCGTTTTGATTGGCGAACCAGGTGTGGGCAAAACGGCCATTGCCGAAGGCTTGGCATTGCGCATCATTAAGGGCGACGTTCCGGAATCTTTGAAAGATAAGAAACTGTTGGCTCTTGATATGGGCTCACTGATCGCGGGCGCTAAATTTCGTGGTGAATTTGAAGAGCGATTGAAGGCTGTTTTATCCGAAGTCACGGCTGCGGCTGGCGGGATCATTTTATTCATTGATGAAATGCACACACTTGTGGGCGCTGGCAAAGCCGATGGTGCGATGGATGCTTCCAATTTGCTAAAGCCAGCTTTGGCGCGCGGTGAGCTGCATTGTGTGGGTGCAACCACGCTCAATGAATACCGTAAATATGTCGAGAAAGATGCTGCCCTCGCGCGGCGCTTTCAGCCGATATTTGTGAACGAGCCATCAGTTGAAGATACCATTTCGATTTTGCGCGGCATTAAAGAAAAATACGAACTGCATCATGGTGTGCGGATCACCGATTCTGCCATCGTTGCTGCGGCACAACTTTCTAATCGCTATATTTCTGATCGGTTCCTGCCTGATAAAGCCATCGATTTGATGGATGAGGCTGGTTCGCGGCTGCGCATGCAAGTTGATTCAAAGCCGGAAGAGTTAGACGAACTCGATCGACGCATCATGCAATTGCAGATCGAGCGTGTGGCTTTGAAAAAGGAAACCGATTCTGCTTCCAAAGATCGCTTGGGCAAATTGGAAAAAGAATTGGCGGAGACGGAAGAAAAATCCGCCGTCATGACCCGCAATTGGCAGGCTGAGAAAGAAAAGATCGCTTCGGCCTCCAAGGTGAAGGAAGAATTAGAAACGGCGCGGCGTGATTTGGAACTGGCGCAACGTAAGGGCGATTTCGCCAAGGCTGGTGAGTTGGCCTATGCCACGATTCCAGGTTTGGAGAAAAAGCTTGCGGCGGCTGAAGAGCAAGGCGGTTCTAAGATGCTCGAAGAAGCTGTGACGGAAGCTCACATCGCGCAAGTGGTTTCGCGCTGGACGGGCATTCCGATTGATAAAATGTTGGCTGGTGAAAAAGACCGCTTGCTGCAAATGGAGCAAGAGCTGGGCAAACGGGTTGTGGGCCAAGCCGAAGCTGTTGAAGCTGTGGCCACCGCTGTGCGCCGCGCGCGGGCGGGTTTGCAAGATCCCAACCGGCCGATTGGTTCATTCATGTTCTTAGGCCCCACGGGTGTGGGCAAGACCGAACTCACCAAAGCGCTGGCTGCTTATCTGTTTGACGATGAGCACGCGATGGTTCGCGTTGATATGTCGGAATATATGGAGAAGCATTCGGTCTCGCGGCTGATTGGTGCTCCTCCCGGCTATGTTGGATATGACGAAGGTGGAGCGTTGACTGAAGCAGTGCGGCGTAGGCCTTATCAAGTTGTGTTATTTGATGAAGTTGAAAAGGCGCACCCTGATGTGTTCAATGTGTTGCTTCAAGTTCTTGACGATGGTCGCTTGACCGACGGTCAGGGACGCACTGTGGATTTCAAAAATACGTTGATCATTATGACTTCGAATCTTGGTTCGGAATATCTTGTGGCGCTTGGTGAAAACCAAGATGTTGAAGAAGTGCGTGAGCAGGTGATGGGTGTGGTGAGGGCTTCATTTAGGCCGGAGTTCCTCAACCGTTTAGACGAGATAATCCTGTTCCACCGCCTGAAGCGTGCTCATATGGGGGCTATTGTCGACATTCAGTTGTTGCGTCTCAGAAAATTGCTCAGTGAACGGAAGATTGATGTGACTTTGACAGATGCGGCGCGCGATTTGTTGGGAAGCAAAGGTTATGACCCAGCTTATGGTGCGAGACCTCTAAAGCGGGTCATTCAGAAGTCTATTCAAGATCCATTGGCACAGGAAATTCTGAGCGGACATGTGAAAGATGGTGACGTTGTTGAAGTGGGCGCCAAGGACGGCGTGTTCACGTTTAATGGCGTGATCGTGGGTGATTTACCCAAGTCTGCTGGGCCAATCACGGTGCACTAAAAAAGCAATTGCGGTTGTGGCGGCATGAAATAAGGTGCTGCCATGACTGAGATTCAAAATCCGAAAGCTGCGATCAAAATTGAATTTGCGAACGACCTTAAGCTTGGTCGCGGCAAAATTCGGCTACTTGAATTGGTAGGCGAGACGGGATCGATCTCGGCTGCGGCGCGCAAGATGAATATGTCTTATCGTCGTGCATGGCTTTTGATGGACGAGCTTAATCATATGTTTGGGCGCGATGTGATTGAGACGGCGGCTGGTGGCAGTGGCGGGGGTGGGGCGCATGTTACGGATTTTGGTATGCGGGTTATCCAAGTTTTTCGAGAATTGGAAAAACAGGCGGACGGCCTTGTTCAAACGCGCATTGCTGAACTTATGAAGCCATGACGCTTTCTGAATATAATAAATTCTGCAAATCACTGCCGCACACAAACACTGTGGTGCAATGGGGTGGGGCGCATGTTTGGAAGGTGGCCACTAAAGTTTTTGCGATAGCCCGCGATGAAAATGGATTTGAAACTTCGTTTAAATGTTCGCGCTTTAGTTTTGATTTATTGAAAACGCAGAAAGGTTTACGACCCGCGCCCTATCTGGCTTCGCGCGGGATGTCCTGGATTCAATATTTCAGTGATGAGAGCATGGATGATGCAGCCCTCAAAGACTATTTGCGCCAAAGCCACCGCCTTGCCTCACAGAATCTGTCCAAAAAATTGCAGCGGGAATTGGGCTTTATTGATTAGCTTGGGCGACCAAAGCAGCTGATGGCGCATTTTGCATCATGGTGAGAATATGCTGCTTATTAAGCTTGAAGTTCAGCAAATCTTTTCCTGCAAGTTGACTGCCGCCAGCCGTTCGAATGCTGGTTGGATTGACCGGGCGATCATTAATGCGAACTTCATAATGCAAATGCGGGCCGGTTGAGCGGCCAGTGGTGCCGACATAGCCAATGACTTGGCCTTGATTCACATGAACACCCGCGCGGATACCGGCAGCAAAGTTGCGCATATGGGCATACATGGTTTTATATTTTTCATTATGCTTGATGGTGATCACGTTGCCATAACCGCTTTCGCGACCAGCCTGTGCAATAACGCCATCACCGGCGGCATGAATTGGGGTGCCCGAAGATGCGCCGAAGTCAACACCTGTATGCATTTTGGAATATGCCAGCAATGGGTGGATTCGCATCCCAAAGCCTGATGTCAATCTGGCACCTGATACGGGAGTCTTCAGCAATGAACGCGCTGCACTTCGGCCGTTTTCGTCAAAGTACGCTGTTTGGCCATCGGTTGTGGTAAAGCGGTAATAGACCCTTGTTTCACCATCACTGATAAGTTTGGCAAAGTGCAGCACTTTGCGCTTGTTTGAGGTTCCGGTGAAGGGATTGCCATAGAATACTTCAAAGGTATCGTTGGCTTTGACTTGGCGTTGAAAGTCCACATCATAAGAGAATACGCGGGTAAATTCGCTCACGATATAATCTGGAATTTTATTGTCTTTGGCCGTTGAATAAAGACCTGCGCCAATTTGAGCGACATTTCGGAATTGCGTTATGGCAGGTTTCTCGGCGACTTTCGGCGCATCTGGTGTAGGCGCGCCATCAATCTGAGCGTTGAACTGCCCGTCTTCGTCGCTGTCGACGGTTACGGTTTCATTCGAATCGGTTTTGAAAGTGACTTCAACCGGGAAGGTTACTTCGCGACCGTAGAAGTCAATTTGACGATCAAAAGTGACTTCGAATTTTGTGCCTGGTTTGATGCGTTTGGTTGGGTAGACCGGATCGATGGCTGCGGCCAATGCCTGGGCAGTTGCTTCTGGAACACCGCGATTGGACAATTCATCAACGAGTGTACTGTCTTGGGAAAGTTGGAAAGTTTCGTCGACTGGTTCGGGTGGTGGTGTTTTGGTTATTGTAGTTATGTTTTCGCGTTCATTTGAAACGGATTGAATTTCGGCATCGAGCACTGTGGTTTTATCTGTGCCATAAGGCAATTCGTCTGACGTGATCTTTGGATAAGCAAACCCGCCGGTCAAATCACGCTCGGCCAAAACTTCAGCATTTGGCTTTACTGGAGCCAGTGGACTTATAGAGGCCTGGATTTCGGCTTTGGGTTGAACTGCAGCCGCTGCGTCCGTTGGACGGGCGTTGTGACCAAAGAGGCCCAACATTGTACCACCGACAATCAACGTGCCTGCAATACCTGCAATGCAACTGGTCAACAGCCAGCGTTGATTTGTGCCTTCTTCCAAGAAAGAGGTTTCAAGATCGAACGATGCAACATGGCTATTTCTCGGTGCTGGAAGATAAATTTCCGGCCGAGGAACAACTTGTCTGCTTTTTCGCTGACTTTGCAACGGTAGATAACCCCCTCGTGTGTATCTCAGACTTATAACAATGCTATGACGACTAGCTGAGACACCACAAATATGACGCAATTCAGGCCAGACCGGATTTTGCCGGACAATGCCTCCCGATATACCCGGTGTCAACCTTTTCGGTTGTTTCCGGCGACCGGCTTCAACATGTCAATTTTGCACGAATTTGTTTCCCGTTCGTTAACCATAGAAATCGGAAAAAGTGAGTCAAAACAAGAAAGCGGAGTTTTTGAAGCGGCCTCAAAGCCCTGTACGGGAGTAAATCCAATCAGAGTGGGCGTTGCACAGCTGATTTTTGCAAAGTTTTTGTGACGGTTGTCGTTGAAAGACATAGTTTTCAACTTATAAAATTGATTAAATTTGTTTAAAATCAACAACTTATAAAATAAATGATTTTTTTCAAACACGACGCTTGACACTTTGGCTTAACCCGACCTATACACCGCTCACTGAGGGCCTGGGGCGCACGGTTAGCGCTCACTGCCTCATGGAAATTCAAGAGCGAACGGCGCTTCTAATACCGGCCTCCCCGCAAAGGGAGATCGGTAAAAGGAATGTCTGTCGCCTATCGGAGCCTCAAAACTCCCCGCTGTTTGACATTGTTAAAGAAAGAAAGAGAAGCGTAGACGGCGTGTGTCCTGGCGGTTCTTGATGGTAACATCGAGAACAACCGAAACATAGTCGTTTGCGTTAATTTAGAGAGCTATAATAAACTTCGGTAGCAATACCGAGTGTACATAATCTCTCGTCAATTTATACGCATTGCGATCACATGATAATGGTTTACCATTATCGAGCTGTTTCAAACTTGAGAGTTTGATCCTGGCTCAGAACGAACGCTGGCGGCAGGCTTAACACAT
>CAXTKN010000084.1:0-9935 GCA_964244805.1 uncultured Aestuariivirga sp. | reverse complement strand
GCCAAAGACTTGCGCGTGATCGTGCGCGAAAGATTAACTGCAGGTGATAGCAACGAACAAGTCTTTGATTATCTCGTATCGCGCTACGGCAATTATGTTTTGCTCAAGCCACCATTGCAGGCTGACACATTTCTTTTGTGGGTCTCGCCTTTCCTTATACTGGTCATCGCATTATCAGTTGCCTCATTGTATCTGAGGCGCAGGCCAGAATTAGAGGCATCAGATGGCATTGATCCTGATGCAATTGCGCTCACGAACGAAATGAAAGAAGACTAAAATGACTCTCTGGTTGCTCATGACGATTTTATGCAGCGCAACGGCTGTAGTCATGTCTATTCCATTGATCCGCCGCTATGACGACCAAGGCCGCGAGGTTCAAGATCAGGCCATTTATCAAGATCAGCTGAGTGAGGTTGACCGTGATGAATTTGCGGGCACGATTGATGCGCCTGAGGCGAAAGCGGCACGCGCTGAAATTCGCCGCCGTCTTGCCATAGCTGAAACGACTATGAAGAAATCTCAGCCATTGTCATCCGGTTGGAAAATGCTGGCACTTGTTTCGACCGCCGCATTGGTCATTTTGGGTGGCGTAAATCTTTATGCTTATCTGGGTACACCGGAATTGCCATCCGTTTCAAATTTACAACCGCCAACGCCGGCGGCGCAACCAACTCAAGATGCTGCTGCGGGAGCCAGACAGATTGAATTGATGATCACTAAACTTCAAGCTCGAATGCAAGCCAACCCAAGAGATGCCGAAGGCTGGCGCATGTTAGGTTGGGCGCAATTCAACAAGCAAAATTATGCAGCGTCAGCAGAAGCTTATGCGAAAGCGGTAGAAATTGATCCTGCCAACATTGACTATAGGTCGGCCTATGCGGAATCTTTGGTCCAAACTGCGGATGGGATCGTGACGCCAAAAGCTCAGAGTCTCATTGCTGAAGTTTTAGCCAAAGACCCCAAGAATTTCCGCGCGAGATTCTATGATTCATTGGCGCTAGAACAGGCTGGCGACCAAATAGGCGCGTTGGATCGATGGATAGCCTTGTTGGCGGCATCGCCAGAAGGTGCAGGTTGGCGCGAAGATGTTATAGCTCGGATTGTAAATTTGGGAAAAGCAACAGGTCGTGACGTATCTGCCATAGTTGCCTCAGCATCACCATCAACGCCTGTCATTAGTGACGAACAAAAATCAGCAATCCAAGCACTGCCTGCTGATGATCAGATGGCCATGATCAAAGGCATGGTTGCGAAATTGGCTGATCGGCTGAAGAACAATCCAAATGATCCAGATGGATGGATTAAATTGATCAAGTCTTATCTGGTCTTGAATGACTCAGCTTCTGCAAAGGCCGCTTTAAACACAGCCCTTTTGGCGTTTACCAATGATCCGGCGAACAAAGATAAAATTATTGCTGCCGCAACTGATCTTGGCTTGAAATAATCAAAGGTTTTCCTTCAGAAATATTTCGATCCTGATATTTTCTTGCGAAGCCAGTGGCTCTCGTTGATCACAGCGCGCGCGTAAAATGCGCAAAGCACTGCGAACGACATGACCTGGATTTTGCGCAATCACTGCATCAAGTTCACCTCGTCTCAACGCATTGTCGGTGAAAGGTGTGCGTTCATGGGCAATGCGGATGATATATTTTGCTTTTGGATACTGTGAGAGGATCTCAATGGGAATACGCGCTTCAGAGCTAATGACGTAGAAGCCGACGATATCAGAATAGTTTTTGAACGTGTTGCTTATAATTTTTTGCGCACGCGCATCGTCACCATAAGTTTCTAACGAAGGCAACACAGTTATACTCGGAAAATTTTCGGCTATGATATCATCAAACCCCAATCGCCGTTCAATGCTGCTCAGAGATTGCATGGTTTCTGAAATAACAACGATTTTTCCATTGCCGGAATGTAAGAACCGCCGCATCAAACTTCCAGCTGTGGCACCGGATGCGTAGTTATCTGTGCCAACAAAATCGAATTCATTTATCGTTGGTTGACCGGAAAGAAATTGCACGACTTTTATTCCGCGCTCTCCGAGGCGATTAACGGCATCGCGGACCTGAGGAGATTCTGGAACCATAATGGCCAAGCCGCTAAATTCCTGCGGGTCAATCTGGGATAGAAAATTGGCGACGGCGTGTGGATCGTTAACATTGATCCGTTTTGATGAGACTGTAACACGCTCTGCGGCAAAGGCCTTGTTGGCCTCTTCGATTTTGGCCAGCAACTCACCCAAGAACTGATCTCCCACCAACGGAAGAATGAAGAGAAACGAATAATTGCGGCTTCTGGAAAGGTTGGCAGCCGAAATATCACGAACAAAGCCGATTTTTTCGGCGGCATCATTCACTTTCGTAATGGTTTTGGTTTGAACCCCGAATCTTGAGTTGAGAACACGGTCAACGGTTGCCAGGCTGACGCCAGCCGCAACAGCCAAATCCCTCGTTGTTGGTCCTACCTTGCCCATTCGATTTTCCGGTTTATCAACACTTATAGACACCAATTTACCAGTAATTTCAAACAGATTCAATTTTTATAGGTACGTACCTCATATTTCCCTTGCAATGAGGCACGTGCCTCATTATAGCGTTATCTTACAAATCCTGCGATTTCGTTGGGATACTGGCGTTGCGCAATCAGGCGTGACCAGAGGGAGGAAGACTATATGAAAAATAAACTTTTTAATTCCGCTGCCGCCATCGGCCTGCTCTTTGGGATCAGCGCTTTCGGTGCGACAGGTGCGCAAGCTGCTGATTTGACGCTCTGCTGGGCTGCATGGGACCCTGCCAATGCTTTGGTTGAGCTGAGCAAAGATTTCGAAGCCAAATCTGGCAACAAAATGAAATTTGAATTCGTGCCATGGCCAAACTTTGCTGACCGCATGCTGAACGAGTTGAATTCTGGCGGCAAGCTCTGTGATCTGTTGATTGGTGACAGCCAGTGGATTGGTGGTGCTGCTGAGAACAAGCAATATGTGAAGCTGAATGACTTCTTCGACAAGAACGGCATTTCGATGAAGGACTTCATCCCAGCAACAGTCACCGGTTATGCTGAATGGCCAAAGAACACGCCAAACTATTGGGCGCTGCCAGCATTTGGTGACGTGGTGGGCTGGACTTACCGCAAGGATTGGTTTGCAAAGCCAGAACTACAGGCTGAATTCAAGAAAAAATATAACCGTGATCTCGCAGTTCCAAAGTCATTGGATGAACTGAAAGATATCGCAACCTTCTTCCAAGGCCGCGACATTGACGGCAAGAAAGTTTACGGCGCTGCTATTTACACCGAGCGTGGATCTGAAGGCATTACAATGGGTGCCATGAACGCGCTCTATAACTTCGGCTTCCAATACGACAATCCGGCAAAACCATATGAACTGGAAGGTTTTGTGAACTCTGAAGGCGCTGTGAAGGGACTTGAATTCTATAAGTCACTTTATGATTGCTGCACACCGCCAGGCGCATCGGACTGGTACATGTCGCAAAATATTGACGCCTACAAATCTGGTCAAGTTGCAATGCAAATGAACTTCGCATTCATCTGGCCTGGTGTGAATGCTGATGCAAATGTCGGTGGCGATAAGTCAGGCTATTTCCCAATGCCAGCAGGCCCCGGTGGCCATTTTGCGCAGCTTGGCGGACAAGGCATTTCTGTGGTTGCAAATTCAGCTCATCAGGAAGAAGCCTTGGCCTACATCAAGTGGTTTGCACAAAAAGATGTTCAGTCGAAGTGGTGGACACTTGGTGGCTATTCAGCACTCAGTTCAGTTGTAAACGATCCGAGCTTTGCAACAAGCCAACCTTATGCGCAGACATTCTTGGACTCGATGGCAATCGTCAAGGATTTCTGGGCTGAGCCAAGCTACGCATCTTTGATGCAGGCAACGCAAAAGCGCTTCCATGACTATGTAGTGGCCGGAAAGGGCACTGCCAAGGAAGCGATGGACGGCTTGGTTGCTGATTGGACGAAAGTGTTCAAAGACGAAGGCAAAATGTAATCCTTCAACTGCCTCTCCTCCCGAGGCATTGTCGAAGCACAGGGTAGGGCAGAAACTCTGCCCTGTGCGTCTTAATCTGTCATTTTTCCAAAAAGAGAACATTCATGTCGCCAACTCAATTCGAGCGCGCCGCTGAGGCGACGCCGCCAATGCTGGCCAAAAAAATTAGAGGCCTCTCTGATCGCGCTATTGCTTGGATATTTGTTGCGCCCACAATTTTTCTCCTACTCGCAATCAATATATTTCCATTGATCTGGACTATTCGCCTGAGTTTCACAAATTTCCGTGTCAACCGCCCCAATGCCGAAGTGCAGTTTGTTGGTCTCGATAATTATCGCCGCATCTTGTCTGACGCTGACATCTGGTTGACGATGCAAACCACAGCGCATTTTTTAATCTGGACAATCCTGCTTCAAGTGTTGATTGGCTTCTCGCTGGCTTATCTCATCAACAAGAAATTCCGCGGCAATGATTTATGGACCACGATCATCGTATTTCCGATGATGTTAAGCCCGGCCGTTGTCGGAAATTTCTGGACATTTTTGTATCAACCACAAATCGGCCTCTTTAACTATGTTGTCGGCTTTCTGACACATACGGATCCATCAAGCTTTTCGATGATTGGCGATGTTAATCTGGCTCCCTGGGCTATTGTTATCGTCGATACATGGATGTGGACGCCGTTTGTGATGTTGATCTGCTTGGCTGGTCTTCGGTCAATACCCGGCAGTATTTATGAAGCAGCGGAGTGCGACCGCGCAAGTAAATGGCGGCAATTTTGGACGATCACACTGCCCATGGTGCTACCATTCCTGATGCTTGCGGTTTTGTTCCGTGGCATCGAAAACTTCAAGATGTTTGACCTTGTGGTTCAACTGACAGGCGGGGGCCCGGGATCAATTACCGAACTGACTTCGATCAATTTGAAGCGTGAAGCTTTTGAAAAATGGCGCACCGGCTATTCCTCCGCCTATGCCGTCATCCTCTTCGTCACCGTTTTTGGACTCGCATCAATCTATGTGAAAGCATTAAATAAGGTCAAAGAAAGATGAGCAGTTATTCAGTCACAGAACCTTCCAAGCGCCAGAAGTGGGTCGCGGGTTCGCTTGTTATTGTCTACGCCGTGGTAACACTCATGCCACTGCTGTGGATCATCGCAACAGGCTTCAAGAGCCCCTCTGATGCCATCGCCTATCCACCTAAGGTGGTGTTCCAACCGACGTTGGAAGGATACGTGAACTTGTTCACCACGCGCACAAGGGCAACGCCAGAAATGTTAGCACAGGCAGGCGAGCCCAAGACTTGGTATGACCGCATTGTGCGCCAATACGACATGGTGATTGCTGGCCCATCGCGTTATGGCGAGCGCTTTTTGAATTCGGTGATCATCGGCTTTGGCTCAACATTTTTTGCCATCGTGCTTGGCACCGCTGCGGCTTATGCTTTCTCGCGCTTCAGGGTGCCGTTGAAAGACGACTTGCTGTTTTTCATTCTCTCAACCCGCATGATGCCGCCCATAGCAGTTGCCATTCCGATTTTTCTGATGTTCAGACAGTTAGGCTTGAACGACACGCACGCTGGCATGATCCTGCTCTACACAGCAATAAATCTGTCGCTTTCGGTGTGGTTGATCCACGGATTTATCAATGAAATTCCGATTGAATATGAAGAAGCAGCTTTGATTGATGGCTACACGCGGTTCCAAGCTTTTTATAAAGTCGTTCTTCCACAAGCCACGACGGGGATCGCGTCCACTGCAATTTTCTGCTTGATCTTCGCTTGGAATGAATATGCTTTGGCTGCGTTGTTGACTTCGGGTACTGCGCAAACAGCACCACCTTTCATTCCAACAATTATCGGCACGGGTGGTCAAGATTGGCCAGCTGTTGCCGCAGGTGCAACGATCTTCTTGCTGCCTGTCATGATCTTCACTATTCTGCTGCGCAAGCATTTGTTGCGGGGCATCACATTCGGGGCGGTGCGCAAATGAGTTCCTTTATCAATGGATTAATGCGGTTCCGCCGCGGCGCTTGGGAAATGCTAGCCTCTATCCTCATTGCTTTGGGGGTGGTGATGATGATGCAGCCCTTGGCCTTGTCGCTCTTTAGCTATTCATTTGTCGTAACACTTGTTGGAACTGTGATGTTTATCATCACCAGTCATTTTCCGGAGTAATCATGGCGCAAATTAAAATCAAAAATCTGCGCAAGGATTTCGGCACGTTTAATGCCGTGAAGTCTTCGACATTCACAATTGAAGATGGTGAGTTCTTCATGCTGCTCGGGCCATCTGGATGCGGCAAGACGACAACGCTTCGGATGATGGCTGGGCTTGAATTGCCCACCAGCGGTGAAATCTATATCGACGGTGAAGAAGTGGGGCAAAAGCCTGCGAGCAAGCGCGACATCGCATTTGTGTTTCAACTTTTTGCACTTTACCCGCACATGAATGTTGGCAAAAATATTTCTTATCCGCTTCTGAGCCAAGGAATGCCGAAAGACCAAGTTAAGAAGCGCGTGGCAGAAGTTGCAGAAATCTTGGGTATCACAGATATTCTCAAACGCCCTGTGGGCGGACTTTCTGGCGGCGACAGACAGCGCGTGGCGCTTGGCCGGGCAATTGTGCGAGAACCAAAGGCCTTCTTCATGGATGAACCTTTAGGCGCGCTGGATGCCGAGTTCCGCGAGCATATGTCAGAGGAGTTACGCGCCCTTCACAACCGCATGGGCGCAACCACGGTTTATGTAACGCACGATCAATTGGAGGCCATGCAGATGGGTGACAAGATTGTCGTGATGAATCATGGTTCAGTTGAACAATTCGGCAAGCCGCAAGAAATCTATGACTGGCCAGCCACCATGTTTGTGGCCAACTTCCTTGGCTCACCATCAATGAATTTTCTGCGCTTTGACGGCATGCTTGGCACAAACAAATCGAGCATTGAAATGAACGGTATCGATTTCAAAATTCCAACTGCATTGGAAGGTGCCAAAGGCAAACTTGCAATTGGCATACGCCCGGAACACATTAAATTTTCTGACAAGGCGCAATATAGGGGCGAAGTATTGGCCACTGAATATTTAGGCACAACTCAAATTGTAACGCTCACAACTCCGAATGGAGATGTGAAGGTGCGCACGGATGCGTCTGGCAAAATAAAAACGGGTGAAAAAATCGGGTTAAGTTTTGACCCTCGCACCATTACCATATTCAATGCTGAAAACGGCAAAGCACTTCTGTCGAATGCTAATCAGGGAGTATTCAATCGTGGCTGAAGTTATTCTAAAAAATATCACAAAGAAATTTGGCGATGCCGCAGCCCTCGATAACGTCACCATGATTATCCCAAATGGTTCTTTTGTAGTCTTGTTGGGCCCCACGGGTGCCGGCAAAACAACAACGCTTCGCATGGTTTCAGGTCTTGATAAACCTGATAAAGGCGACGTTTTGATTGGTGGCCATTCTGTTGCGGGCCTAGCACCTGCCCAACGCAATGTGGCCATGGTGTTTCAGCAATATTCGCTCTATCCGCATCTCACTGTGCGTGAAAACTTAGCGTTTCCCCTTAAATCCCCACTTCTCAAAACTCCGGCAGCGGAAATTGAGCGCAAAATTAAAGAAGTCTCAGAAGTTCTCCAAATTTCTCACAAGTTGGACAATAAGGCGACAGCACTTTCGGGCGGAGAGATGCAACGTGTTTCGATCGGTCGCGCACTTGTTCGCAACCCGACGATTTTTTTGATGGATGAACCGCTCAGTTCGCTTGATGCTAAGCTCAGAGCCGATTTGCGCATTGAGCTGAAACGCATCCAAGCCAAGTCTGGTGCCACTTTGCTTTATGTTACTCACGATCAAATTGAAGCGATGACAATGGCAACCCACGTGGGTGTTCTTGAACACGGAAAGCTTGTGCAGTTTGGCACCCCACGCGAAATCTATGAGAACCCCGTGAGCATCTATTCCGCCAGCAGGTTAGGCCAGCCACGTATCAACCTTCTTCCAGCGTCTGTTTTTGGCGGCGCGCCAAGCCGGGCAGCGCAAATCGGGCTTCGGCCAGAGCAGATCGTGCAAGGCGAAGGTGAAGAAAGTTTTGTCAAACGGGTTGAACATTTGGGCGATCAAACACGCTTGCATCTTTCTTTTAAGAACCATAACTTGATAACGGTCACTGATGCACACACCAAATTAGCCGAAGGCGACATTGTGAAAATACGGCCCGAAAGACCGTTTTACTTCGATGATGCAGGCATTCGTGTGTAGTCTAAAAAGCTTTGACCAAGGGGAGAATTAGATGGCGCAATTCGTAAACAAAAAAGAAGACATCGTTACTGATGCGATTGACGGCCTCATTGTGGCATCGGGTGGCAGGTTGGCGCGGCTTGACGGTTATCCGCACATTCGTGTTGTGGTACGCAATGATTGGGACAAGTCAAAAGTTGCATTAGTCTCTGGCGGCGGTTCTGGGCATGAACCAGCCCATGCAGGTTTTGTAGGGCAGGGTATGTTGACTGCCGCAGTGTGCGGCGATGTGTTTGCGTCGCCTTCTGTTGATGCTGTTTTGGCGGGGATACTGGCCGTAACGGGCCCGGCGGGTTGTTTACTGATTGTCAAAAATTACACGGGCGACCGATTGAATTTTGGTTTGGCGGCAGAGCGCGCCCGCGCCTTCGGTCTTGATGTAACCATGGTCGTCGTCGATGATGACATCGCGTTGCCCGAGCTGCCCCGAGCGCGGGGCGTTGCCGGGACATTATTTGTTCATAAGATTGCCGGTGCATTAGCAGAGCAAGGCGCATCTCTCCAACAGATCACAAAGGTAGTTGCTCATATTATATCATCGACGCTTACAATTGGAATGTCGCTGGATACTTGCACTGTTCCAGGATCTCCAAAAGAAGATCGCATTCCAAAGGGTAAAGTCGAACTTGGGTTAGGCATTCACGGCGAAGCTGGCGTCGAGCAAATTGATTTTAGGGGTGCAAAAGCAGCCATGGAATCTGTTACGAAAAAATTGTCGGCGGCTATGCAAGACCAGCCCCACATTGCCCTGCTTAATAATCTTGGAGCAACATCTGTCTTGGAAATGAGCATCCTGGCAAAAGAATTGGTGAACTCATCAATTTCGCAAAATCTGAAATGGATCATCGGGCCTGCAACCATGATGACCTCGCTGGATATGCATGGTTTTTCACTTTCTGTGTTCCCCGCTAGCGCCAACGAGCTGGCGCTGCTTGAGGCAGATACGCCGTTGTCTGCTTGGCCGGGTGTCAATGAGCTATCGCCTGTAACGATTATCAATCTTCCTGATGGTTTAAAGCCGATCAAGCCCTTATCTTCAAAAAACAAAGAAACCCGCGAATTCGTATCAAAATGCTGCGAAGTCTTGATTGATTCAGAATCTGATCTCAATGCATTGGATGCTAAATCAGGAGACGGCGACACAGGATCAACCCTTGCAGGTGCGGCGCGCGCGCTGATTGCCAACATGGACAACTTGCCACTCGCTGACCACACCCAATTATACCGCGCGATCGGCCAAGAATTGAGTCAGACGATGGGCGGATCTTCGGGTGTATTGCTGGCTATATTTTTTGCTGCGGCGGGCGATGCGGCTTCGAGCGGCATGTCTATGACAGAGTCCCTCAAAGCCGGGCTCACCCGGATGCAAGAGATTGGCGGCGCAAAACTAGGCGACCGCACAATGGTTGACGCGTTGCTCCCGGCATTGAATGAACTTGATCACGGCATGGACGTTGCGGCCAAAGCGGCACGAGCTGGCGCTCAACTTACAGCAAAAATGCTGAAAGCTAATGCGGGCCGCGCCTCTTACATCAACGCGCAACAGCTTGATGGCCACATTGATCCAGGGGCAGAGGCAGTGGCAAGGTTGTTTGAGCATTTGGGAAAATAGATTGCGGGCGACGGCGAG
>CAXTKN010000083.1:2699-9951 GCA_964244805.1 uncultured Aestuariivirga sp. | reverse complement strand
GATTATTGGGCGATGGGCGCTGACGCTTGCAAAGCGCGGCTTGCTGAAATCGATGCGGATTTGGTGATTGTTGAAGGTGTTATGGGTCTTTTTGATGGGCCCGATGGCGCAAAGGGTTCAACGGCGGATCTGGCCGAAGCGTTGGGACTGCCGATTGTTCTGGTGATTGATGCAGCCAAACAAGCCCAATCTGTTGCCGCAGTTGTGCACGGGTTTTCGACTTATCGGCGGGGCCTGAATATTGCCGGTGTGATTTTGAATCGAGTGGCCAGTGATCGCCACGCCAAGATGCTAACCCACTCATTGGACTCAACAATTCTGGGCACAATGCGTCAGAATGACTCGGCTGTTTGGCCTTCTAGACACCTTGGATTGGTTCAAGCTCAAGAGAATCAACAGCTTGAAAGCTTTATCGAATCAGCCGCCGCAGGAGTTTCCCGTGAAACATTTCTTGACAAAATTAACGAATCGGCAACTATTTTTAATCCTCGCGATTTCGAATCAGCAAAACCCCTACCCCCAATTGCTCAAAACATCGCCATTGCGAGCGATTTAGCTTTTGCATTCGCCTATCCTCATTTGCTGAATGATTGGCGCAAACAGGGCGCTGAACTTTCATTCTTTTCGCCTTTGAAAAATGAAACGCCGATGGGCGATGCCGTGTTCTTGCCGGGGGGCTATCCCGAACTCCATGCGGGGAAATTGGCTTCCAATATGGGATTTTTAAACGCTTTACGCAGCCACAAGGGCCTGATCTATGGCGAATGCGGTGGCTATATGGTTCTGGGGGATGCGATTGTTGATGCGGATGGTAAATCCCACGCCATGGCAGGCTTGCTGCCCGTGACCACCAGTTTTGCCAAACGCAAACTGCAACTCGGCTATCGCCAACTGAAATCTTTAAACGGCCCGTGGAAGTCAGTTTTGCGTGGCCATGAATTCCATTATTCAACAATCGCGTCTCAAGGTGCTGCTGATCCCCTGTTTCACGCCTCGGATGCGGCTGGCAATGATCTCGGCCCAATTGGTCAGCGCGTTGGCAATGTGATGGGGTCTTATGCCCATATTATCTCGCAGGCCCCGGCATGACTGCCAAAGCCATCATGTTCCTCGGAACGGGTTCCGATGTGGGCAAATCCCTGATCGTGGCGGGCTTGGCGCGGGCCTACGCCAATCGCGGGCTTAGGGTTGCGCCTTTCAAGCCACAAAACATGTCGAACAACGCTGCGGTGACGTCCGATGGCGGCGAGATTGGCCGCGCTCAGGCGCTTCAGGCCCGCGCCGCGCGTATTCCAGCCACGGTCCACATGAATCCTGTATTGCTCAAGCCCGAAAGCGAAACGGGAGCACAGGTGATCGTGCAGGGCAAGCGCAAAGCCACACTGAAAGCCCGTGATTTCTTCCGCGAGCGCGCCGCTTACATGCCCGCTATCCTCGAAAGCTTCCACAAACTGGCCGAAAACCATGATTTGATCTTGGTGGAAGGCGCTGGCAGCCCAGCCGAAGTGAATTTGCGACATGGAGACTTGGCCAATCTGGGCTTTGCCAGTGCGGCCAATGTTCCGGCGCTATTGATTGGCGATATTCATCGTGGCGGCGTAATTGCTTCTATAATCGGCACCTTTGCGGTATTGAGCGAAACTGACCACACTTACATAAAAGGATTCATAATCAATAAGTTCCATGGTGATTCGGAATTGTTTTCTGAGGGAAAAACCTATTTGGAGCGCGAAACCAAAACGCCGTGCTTGGGCGTGGTGCCGCATTTCGGCGCCGCAGGTAAATTACCTGCTGAAGATGCAGTGACTTTAGAGCATATGGTTGCAACTGACTCAAAAGGTTTAAAAATCTGCGTTCTCCGTTTGCCCCGCATTGCCAACTTTGACGACCTTGATCCATTGCGGTTAGAACCAAATGTGAATGTGCAGTTCATTTCAGCGGGTGAGGCCATTCCGGGCGATGCATCTTTAGTCATCATTCCCGGCAGCAAATCGACGATGGCGGATCTCACAGCGCTCCGGGCGGCCGGATGGGACATTGATCTGAAAGCCCATGTCCGCCGTGGCGGGCGGGTTTTGGGGCTATGTGGTGGCTATCAAATGCTGGGCCGCATGATCCATGATCCGCAAGGGCTGGAGGGCCAGCCTACCAGTGCCGAAGGGCTGGGGCTGCTTAATGTTGAAACCACCCTACTGCCAGACAAAACTACAACTGAGACGCAAGCTGTCCACGCGCTCAGCGGCCAGCTTATAAATGCCTATGAAATCCACTTAGGCAAAACCACAGGCCCCGATTGTGCTAGGCTGTTTGCGCAAACCGCCGATGGCCCTGAAGGCGCTTCAAGCCCCGACATGTTAGTTACGGGCACTTATCTCCACGGCTGTTTTGCCGCCGATGGCTTCCGCCACGCCTTCCTCAAATCCCTTGGCGTGAATGCTTCAAACTTCGCGTTTGACCAAACCATTGAACAGACTTTGGATGAACTGGCAGCCCATCTCGAAACTCATCTTGATCTTGATAAAATTCTCGACCTTGCCGGAGCTATTTCATGAACCATTTTGTGATGGCGACGTTCGCTCTGGTGATCGAATATTTTGTTGGCTATCCACAAAGCCTACAACGCGCCATCGGACATCCCGTTGAGTGGATTGGCAAGCTGATCGCATATCTCGATGAAGGCCTCAACGACCCTGACTCGGAAGCAGGTGACCAACGCAATCAGGGTATCTTCGCGGTGGTTGCACTTTGTATCGCAGTTGGTGTTCCGGCATTTCTGATCGAAAAACTTTTGCTGTCATTCCACTATGGTTGGATCGTCAACATTCTACTTGCAACAGCTTTCATCGCCCAAAAATCATTACGTGATCATGTGACCGCCGTGGCCCGCACCCTGCCCCAATCCATTTTATCAGCACGCAAGGAAGTGGCAAAAATTGTTGGGCGTGATCCAAGCACATTGGACGAAAGCGGCATTGCGAAAGCCGCACTCGAAAGCTTGGCGGAGAATACAGCTGACGGCATTACAGCGCCAATATTCTGGTTCGCGATTGCGGGCCTTCCCGGCATCGTTATCTATAAAGCAATCAACACGGCTGATTCAATGATCGGTCACAAATCTGAAAAATATCTGCACTTCGGATGGGCTGCCGCCAAGCTTGATGATTTAGTCAACCTGCCTGCATCACGCTTGACCGGATTAATGTTTGCTGCCGCCGCATTGTTCAAATCAAAAATGCGAGCCCAGTCGGCGTTAAACACGATGTGGCGCGACGCTGGCAAACATCAATCGCCAAATGCAGGTTGGCCTGAGGCCGCTATGGCTGGCGCGCTTGATTTGAAATTCGGCGGCCCCCGCCAATATGATGGCGAAATGGTTCAACTGCCCTATATGGGCGATGGCCGCAGTCAGATGAATGCCAGCGATATTGATAAAGGTCTTGAACTTTATGATCGCGCTTTGTTTATTCTAATGGCGGCGATGGCTCTGCTGGCTTTGGCCCTTTGAGTACCATTGGCAAGCCTGCCGCCATAAACACCACATGATCGGCGATCGCCGCCACGCCCTGATTGGCGATGCCTTGAATATCCCTGAACGCACGGCCGAGTTTATTATCCGGCACAATGCCAAGACCAACTTCATTCGAAACAAGAACCACATGCGCTTTGGTTTCTTTTAAATGCGCAGCAAGATCATAAATCATCTCTGCACAATCAGCATCGTTCAACAACAGATTGGAAAGCCATAGTGTGAGGCAGTCAACTAAAATAAAATGTTTTGGATCATCCAGTTTGCGCAATTGATTGACCAAATCAAACGGCACTTCATGGGTTACCCATCCTCCACCGCGTTGTTTTTTATGAGCAGCGATGCGTTCCTTCATTTCATCATCGAAGGCTTGGGCTGTCGCAATATAGTGTTTTGTGCCATGCGCCAACTTTTCAGCAAAGCGACTTTTGCCGCTTCGTGCACCACCTAATATGAGCGAAACGCTCATAACTTTACCGGTGGCATGCGGGCGATGAAATGACCTCGCATCGCTTGTGGCCAAAGCTTGAATGGAACTTCGCCTGTCTCCGTTTTACCATGCGCGTCAAACCATTCGAGGATCGCTTCGGCCTGCGCCTTGGTTGGTTCATTGCCACCTGTCACATAGGAAAAGCGCTCATCATCACGCATCACCACGCTGCAGGGCCTGGAGCAATTCCACAAACATATTTGTGTTTGGACTGAGACATCATCACGCCCCTGCTCGCCCAAAACCTCATGCATATGAGCAATCAAAATCTCACCACCCGTACGTCCATCAGGCGCATGTTTGGATTCAGTTGAAAATTTACAGGTGGAACAAATAACCAGATTTCGCATCTTTGGTGGACAAGCCTTCAAGCAATGGTAACGTACCGAAATCAATGTAACGGCAACCCCAGACTGTCAACGATCAAATAACGGCATGAAATACAACCGCATCGCCTTTTTAGCCTCAGAAGCCCCAGAAGCCCGCAAAGCACTAACGCGGCTGACCAAACTCTATGGAAATGCTGAACCTGCATCAGCTGATGTTGTTGTGGCTCTTGGTGGCGATGGCTTGATGCTGCAGGCGCTCCACAAGTTCATGTCTTCGGGTCTGCCCATTTATGGCATGAACCGTGGTTCGGTTGGCTTTCTGATGAATGACTATTCCGACAAAAAATTGTTGGAGCGGTTGCACGATGCAGAACTTACCAGCATCCGACCGCTGAAAATGTTGGCTAAGGGGCACGACGGCAAAATTCATCAAGGTCTAGCATTCAACGAAGTATCATTGCTGCGCCAACGCAGCCAAGCCGCAAAACTTCATATTACGATTGACGATCAGACGAGGCTCGATGAATTGATTTGCGATGGGCTGTTGGTGGCAACCCCCGTCGGCAGCACGGCTTATAATCTGTCAGCCCATGGCCCCATTTTGCCGATAGGGTCATCATTGCTGACCCTAACGCCGATCAGCGCATTTCGGCCAAGGAGGTGGCGCGGGGCAATTCTGCCTCATAACGCCAAAGTCAAAATCACTGTGCTCGAACCTGAAAAACGGCCTGTCGCTGCTGTGGCTGATCACATTGAAGTGCGGAATGTCGCGACAGTCGAAATTGCTGAGGATCGAAAGCGCAGCGTGAAAATGCTCTTTGACTCTGGCCACAGTTTGGCCGAGCGCGTGCTGAACGAGCAGTTTAAGTTTTAAGCAGCCCGAACCATATCGGCCTTTAAGCGCTTGGCAATCTTGCGAACCCGCTCAGAACCATAGCGCCCTAAATATTCAATCTGCTTGGCACGATCAGCAGCGTTCATCTGCTCATAACGCGTCATCAAAGCTTCCAAGATGCGCCGACCAAATTCTTCTGTCTCGAGCGGCAAACCTTCATCCCTGGCATCAGTCACCACATCACAAGCGGCTTTCAAAACACCAAAACAAGCGACGGGCAAACCCGATCTTTTGAAAATTGATTTAAAGCCAAGATTCGAACGGGCATACATTTGCTCTGCAGCACGCGATTGTGACAATCCTGAAAGATGGGCAAGCGCTGCTTCAACCACGCGCATTTGCCCGGTGGCTGCAGCGCGAACAACCAATGCAGGTGTGAGCATATTTTGCTGTGCCAAATATTGCGTTGCATGGGCCCGCTCGACCAAGTCAGCTTCAGATAGCACACGCAAAACGGCGTTATCTTCGGCGTCAGATACAAGTTCACTCGCATCATTGGCCGCAACCCAACCACGCTCTGCCATCAATTGGCGCATGCGGCTGGCAGCGCGTTTGGCTTGGGTAATGCGAATATCGAGAGGTAAGTCGGGCCTCGCCAAAAGACTTTCAACAATTTCTGGCGCATTGCCAAAGCGCTGATAAAGCGTGTGACAGTCTTGCGTTTCCAAGATAACAATCGGATTGTTCATCAATGCACGCACGGTGCCCATCGGCGAAGATTTAATGACATAATTTGCCGCTTCAGCAGGCAGATCATCGCGGCCAACAACAGCTCTTTGCCGCGCTTCATCGCCAACACGCAAAATTGCCATCATATGCCACGAGTTCAGTGCTGGTGTTTGCGTGAGGAATGGCAGAGCGATTGAATCTTCATCGGCGATGATGGAAAATACAATATCAGAATGAAGCGTGGCTTCGTGAGTTAGCGCCAATACCAGGGCGCGGCGCACGTCAACGCAATCATCAACAGTCAATTTAAGAAGGATCGGTGTAACCTGATTGCGCTCAAGTTCGGAAGATGCGGGATCTGTTATTAATGAAGCAAGCTGCAACGCAAGTGCTTTGCGCGCGGCATCATTACCCTCGTCCAAAACTTGATTGAGAACTGAAATATCCAGTCCCAGACTTTCGTGATCACTCATCAGAAACACCAACTCTACCATTCACTACCGGCAAGGCTAGGGCTTAAGGTTTAACAATCAGTTCATTATAAAACTTAGGGTTTCAGTAAGGATTTGGTTCAGTTTGCCAAGACGCCGGCCTGTTCGAGCTTGAACAACAGCAGGTCGCGGTCAAAGGGCTTCACCAGAAAATCAGCTGCGCCGTCGATAATTGTTTCACCGACAGAGGCCATGTTGGGCCTATCGGCGTAAAGAATCACAACAGGGCGGCGGTTTGCGCGGCCTTGATAGCGCACAAGACGCAAAAATTCTTTTGTGGCCTGAGCACCAGAAGCTTCCATGACCACTAGATCTGGACTGCTTTCTTGGCAGAAACGAATACCTTCTTCGGCGCCCGCGCGCTCGTCGCAATGAAAGCCAATTGCACACAACATCTGTTGCAATCTTTGCCGTTCCACAGGATTTTTATCGATCAACAAGCAGTTTACCATTATCTTCCACTCTCGCATTCACAACGGCGTCTTCCGCACGTAAAGCGAGTCCTGACTCCGCTATGGTTAACAGATCATTAAACAGGTTATCAACAGGCCATGGTTGACGGTAAACGACTGTTATAAAATGATAATAAAGGGTTATCCACAGAGTTATCAACATGGCGGAATTGTGGCGTTCGAGCAATGTTCACGACTCGCAGAGCGACTCACTTAACAAAACAACTAATCCTAAGGTTGTAATTATGACGATCATACGTCGAATGTGACGCAAAGCTTAACCGGGCCTGCGCATCTTCCAGGTGGTTTCAACAGTGGTATATTCGGCATAGCCGAGCCGCGCGATAGGCTTCATCGCTGACGTATTGACGCGACCACTTTCAATAAAACGCTCATCAAT
>CAXTKN010000083.1:0-2599 GCA_964244805.1 uncultured Aestuariivirga sp. | reverse complement strand
AACGCTACATAATGCGGATTATGAGCAAAGGCGTTATAGAAACTATAAGGTGCAAGATTTGCAATGCCGTCCTTCGACACTGTGGAAATCCAACCAATCGGACGTGGGCCAACTAATGCATAAAACGGATCCAGCGGCAGGCCGTGATTGTTCTTTGCCACTTCATAAAACATTACGTCAGCTTTCTAAGAAGTGCAGGAATATCAGCAATCGAATCCAAAATATAATCTGCCAAATGCGCAATGTCTTCGCGCGCCGCATTGCCAGTGAGAACACCGATAGCTAGCCCTGCCCCACCAGCCCGCGCTTCTTGCATGTCATGCGTGTTGTCTCCGACCATCGCAATCTCATGGGGTTGAAGGTTTGTAATATCAGCAAAGCGTTTGATCATTTGGCCGGAGGGCTTTGCGATGGCAACACTATCAGCGCCAATAATTTCAACAAAATAGCCATGCACACCAAGCTGATGCATATGGCCTGTTGCTGAACGATGTGTATCGTTTGTTCCCACACCCAACTTCAAATCCATGGCATGAAGCTCGTCCAAAACGGGAACCAGATCCATCAACGGCTTCATGTGGTCTTGTGCCAGATGGGCAAAGTCATGGTTTAAAAGGCGGTATTTTTCAGCAACGCCGTCCGCATCAAGTTCCGGCCACCACAGCGCTATTGATTCCTGAGATGTGCCCGCAGCCAAAACGCTGCCCGGAATGAGCTTGTTGTTTGCAATGTCATATCCAGCTTTGGCCATCAGAGCATCAACTTCATCTGACCCCACTTTTTTGACTTCTGACAAGAAGGCTTTGAACACGGCAATCCACGTGCCGTCTGATTCAATCAGCGTTCCATCCTTGTCAAACAACACGCCTCGAATGGCCATTATGAGTCGATCCTTGTGACTAAAGCAGAAATATCGGGCCGAGGTCGATCTTCCAGCGGAACGCTAGATGTTCCAATATAGATGATACCGGAAACTTTCTCATGCGCATGAACGCCCATCACAGTTTTGGCCCCATCATCATATGCCACCCAATCAGATTGCCATTGTGCGTCAAAGCCCAGCGCAGTTGCTGCGAGCACAGCATTATAACAGACAGCGGCGGACGATAACTGCTGCTCCCACACCGGAATTTTGCCGTGAACCACCGCTGTTGAAACGACAACCAAAATAACGGGTGCGCGCATAAACAGGCCACGCTGAAAATCCAAACTATCTGCACTATGGGATGGGTTGTTCTTGGCCCAAACATCAGTAAAGCCCTGCCCCATACGCGCGCGGCCCTCGCCTTCGATTACAATGAAGCGCCATGGTGCAAGTTTGCCATGGTCAGGCACGCGCACCCCGATTTCGATAATTTCATCAATCTGAGATTTTGAAGGCCCTGGCGCTGTCATCGCCTTGGCCGAAGCCGATTTGCGGCTTTTGAGAAAAGCCAAAACTGAAGAGGTGTCATTAAGTTTCATGATGCAATCTATTTGGCAAAAGCCCCCATCAGAAGCAATGCTTTCAATTGCATTGCTGATATTAACCATTGATTAAGCATTTCGTTGCGGCACCTGACTCTGCATGCTTGAACACTTTCACCGGCCAAAGAGCTGGGGGAGAGTTAAACAGGGACAAAGCGAATGGGCGATCTCAGCACCCGTCCAACGCATATCCGCCACCAAAGATTAGAGCGCGTCGCGCCTGCTTTGGTGGCGGCTCTATTTTTGACCACTGCGACCCCACAAGCCGCAACCGAAAAACCGATCAGCGCTAGCCCTGCTCCACGCGAAATTGTTTTACCTGCCAGTGGCGAAATGGCCATATCAACAGTGCCCGCCGGTCATGAGGGCTTGGAGCTTTCTGCGCTCTACACTCAAAACGGCAGTGTCTTAATCGATAACATAAATTGGAAAATCAGCGATCGAGATCAGGCTTTGGTCTACGATAAAACAGCATCAGTTGCGATTGTTCCATTGAAACCGGGCGAGTATCATGTTGAGGCCTCATTTGGTTCTGCTCATCTTGAAGAAGTAATCACCGTGCAACTTGGCACCAAGATTGGCATGACATTCGTGATGAACGCAGGCGTGCTTCGCGTTTTGCCGCGCGTGAAAGGCATTGATCAATTTGGTCTGGCGAGCAGCAGCAAAATTTTCGCATTGTCGGGTATCGAAAAAGGCAAATTGGTTGCCACGAGCCATATACCTGGCGAAGTATTGAACGTCGCCGCAGGAACTTACCGTATCGAAAGCAAATTCTCCGCTGGCAACGCCGTCGCTGTTACCGATGTTGATGTGAGAGCGGGTTACACCAGCGCTGTAAACATCGACCACATTGCGGGGCTAGCAAAATTGAACGTGACTGGCAACGCCGTACGCGAAGTTCATTGGCAGATCAGCGATGATAAAGGCCTTGCGCTTCCCTCTCAAATTGGAATTAATGCCGAATTGATTTTAAAACCTGGCCATTATTTTGCTGAAGCGAAACTAGGCGACCAGAATCTAAAAACCGAATTTCAAATCGACGCTGGCCAAATGTCTGAGATCAACTTACCACAAAACAACTTTTGAATGCATAGCATTTAGTATTACGTCATGCCCGCGAAAGCGGGCA
>CAXTKN010000082.1:0-9980 GCA_964244805.1 uncultured Aestuariivirga sp. | reverse complement strand
GCCGACCGCACCGCAATGGATGATTTTTTCACCATCGCTATTCCGATGAAAAAGCTTGCTGACAGCCACGAGGGCCTCGCATTTGCGGTTCCGGAAAATCATGGGCTTCATTCGGTTGTCGAAGTGCTACACGAGCCCGAAAGACCGCAAGGCACGTGGACTTTATCGGGTGGCACTATCCATCATATTGCGTTGAACACGGGTAATGAAGAAAACCAGTTAAAGCTTAGGGCCCATATTGAAGGCTTAGGTTTTACAGATATTTCCGAGCAGAAAGACCGCAATTATTTTAAGAGCTGCTATGTGCGCTCTCCCGGTGGGGCTCTGTTTGAAATTGCGTGGACCGTGCCAGAAGGCTGGGCCAAGGATGAAGCGCCGGGGTCAATTGGCAAAACACTGGTGTTCCCGCCGTGGTTTGAAGATCGCCGCGCCGAAATGGTGGCAGGTTTGGAGCCAGCGAACTTCGATACATGACCCAAAACACCACACCGTTGTTCTTGGGCGATGCGTTGCAAAGCGCTGCGGTTGTGTGTGTGGTCACGCATGGACGTGGCCAGTCTCCTGAGGCGATGGCAGAGCATATTGTCAGCCGCTTGAATACGCGCGGCGTAAGTTATGTTTTGCCTCGGGCAGCTGTGGGCAGTTGGTATGACGCCCGTGCAATTGATCCGCTGACCGATAATACACGCAATCAGCTTGCAATTTCATTGGAGCAATTAAAGCAAGCCGCCGCGCTGGCTCGCGCTGGCGTTCCTGTGGTCATGGTGGGGTTCAGTCAGGGGGCTTGCCTTACGCTTGAATATGCATTTCATTTTGGCCCATGGCGCGGCGCAATGTTTGGTTTTACGGGCTGTCGTGTCGGAGTTCCTGCCGACGAGTGGTCAAACCATCAACTTGCTGGACTACCCGCCTATTTAAGTGGTGCTGATAAAGACCCTTGGATTCCACTTGCCGCATTTACATCAGCGGCTCTTGAACTTGGGGCAGCGCAAGCGCGGTTGCGCACTGATGTCTTCCCCGGTCGCGCCCATGAAGTGAGCGACACTGAAATTGCTGTTCTTCAATCTGCTTTGGATGAGCTTGTCTCTGGCAAAGAGGTGCAGTGGTGAAAGTTGCAGTCATCGGTGCTGGGTTGATGGGACATGGTTTGGCGCTGGTGTTTGCTGAAGGCGGTCACGAAGTTCGCATCACGGATACATTTGCAGAATCCTTGCTCACTATTAAGTCACGTATTACCGCCACATTGAAATCTTTAGAACGAAACGTTGCTGCAGTCGACCGCATTGAAACTGTTGCATCACTCGAAGAAGCAGTCACCGATGCCGATTTTATCATCGAAGCGGCGCCAGAAAAACTTGAATTAAAACAACAGCTTTTTTCACAAATTGAAAGTGCTGCACGAAGTGATGCAATCCTCGCAACCAACACATCCGTGATTCCAATCACGCAAATTATGGCGCGCGTAAAAACCAAACATCGTGCCATTGGCACGCATTGGTGGAACCCGCCCTATCTCGTGCCGTTGGTGGAAGTTATTCAATCGGCCGATACTTCGCCTGACGTTATAGAATCAACAATGGCGCTCATGCGCCAACTCGGAAAAGTTCCGGTGCACGTTAAAAAAGATGTGCCTGGGTTTGTTGGCAACCGCATGCAGCATGCTTTGTGGCGCGAGGCAATTTCACTGGTTGAAAATGGCGTGTGTGATGCCGAGACGGTTGACCTTGTGGTGAAGAATAGTTTTGGCCGCAGGCTTGCTGTGTTGGGGCCACTCGAAAATGCCGACCTTGTTGGCACAGACCTGACGCTTGATATTCACAATGCGGTTCTCGGCTATCTCGAGGATACGCATGAGCCCAGCCCTTATTTGAAAGGACTTGTGCGCGCAGGAAATCTCGGCTTCAAATCTAACCAAGGTTTTAAGTCGTGGACGAACGAGAAGAAGGACGCGTTACGCGAACTTGTTCTCCAACATTTAAAGACAATGAAAAATTTGCTTGGAAATTAGGGAGAAAAATAATGTCTAAAAAAATAGTTCTTAATCGTCGTTCAATCATCAAAGCTAGCGCTGGTATATTAGCGGCACCCGCATTATTGCGCCGCGCCTATGCTGCCGACACATTCAAGGTTGGGCTTGTGAGCCCTTTGACTGGCCCGCTGGCTGGTTTTGGTGAGGCGCAGGATTGGGTGATAGCAGGTTTGAAAGATGCAATGGCTAAGCTTCCTGTGCCGATTGAAATTATTGCAAAAGACTCGCAGTCAAATCCAAACCGTGCCGCTGAGGTTGCCACTGAGTTGATTGAAAAAGACGGTGTTAAATTATTGCTTGGCAAAGATACGCCAGACACAACTAATCCAGTGGCAGATCAGGCAGAGCTTAATGGTGTTCCTTGCATTACTAATAATTGCCCATGGCAGCCCTATTTCTTCGGCCGAAATGGCAATCCTGCGACGGGCTTTAAATGGACCTACCATTATTTCTGGGGCCTTGAAGATGTGATCGCAAATTTCGTTGGTATTTGGGATCAATCGGGTGCTGCCAAAAAAGTGGGCGGCTTGTTCCCCAATGATGCTGACGGCAATGCCTGGGGCGATAAAGAACATGGTTTGCCGGGCCCATTGAAGGCTGCAGGCTATGATTTAGTTGATCCGGGTCGCTATCAGCCTTTGAACAATGATTTCTCGTCACAGATTGCGGCGTTTAAAGAAGCAGGTGTTGAAATTGTAACGGGCGTGATGATCCCGCCTGATTTTGCAACCTTCTGGGCGCAAGCAGCACAACAGGGCTTTAAACCAAAGGTCGTGACCATCGGTAAAGCCTTGCTGTTTCCGGCTTCGGTGCAGGCATTGGGCGATCGTGGTGACGGTTTGACATCGGAAATCTGGTGGTCGCCAAACCATCCGTTCAAGTCGAGCCTGACCGGCCAATCGGCCAAAGAACTGGCTGATGCTTATACTGTAGCTTCGGGCAAGCCATGGACACAGCCGCTTGGCTTTGCGCATTCAATTTTTGAAGTTGCGTTTGATGTGATCAAACGGACCAAAGATTTGAATGATCCTGAATCCATTTTGGCGGCTATCACCGAAACTGATCTTCAAACGATAACCGGGCCTATCAGCTGGAAGGCAGGGCCAAATGTTCCGGTGAAGAATGTGTGCAAAACCCCTCTCGTGGGTGGGCAATGGACGAAAGGCGATAAGGGCTATGATCTGACGATCACAACCAATGTTCAACAAGCTTCGATTCCGGTGGCTGGTAAAGTCAGGTTGCTCAACTAATCAAGAGTGAGGAGGGCGGTTCGCGCCGCCCTCTGCCATTTACATGTCCTTCTTGTCCCTCGAGAAACTGAATAAGCGTTATGGCGCGTTGGTGGTGACTGACGCGGTGAGCTTTAGTGTGGCCAAGGGAGAGATTGTGGGCATACTCGGGCCCAATGGTGCTGGCAAAACGACCCTCTTCAATTTGGTTGCGGGCACAGTGCGTCCTGACTCCGGACGTGTGTTATTTAAAGGTGACGACATATCAAAAAATGACGCGGCCTTGCGGTGCAAGCGCGGAATTTCTCGTTCGTTTCAAGTGCCGCATCCTTTTAATGGTATGACGGTTTTTGAAAATATTTTGGTGGGCGCAACGTTCGGGCGTGCAACGGCTGATCCTGAAACCTACGCACTTCAGGTGATGGAACTCACCGGCATGAAGACCAAAGCCAATCAGCTTGCAGGTTCAATTACATTGCTGGAACGCAAGCGGCTTGAATTGGCGCGCGCTTTGGCCACTGCACCTGAATTGTTGTTGCTCGATGAAATCGCCGGTGGCCTGACAGAACGTGAATGTCAATCATTGCTCTCTGCTATTCGCGATGTGCATTCATCTGGCGTTACGATTATCTGGATTGAACATGTTGTCCATGCGCTTCTCTCTGTGGCTCAACGTCTCGTCGTTTTGAATTTTGGCAAAATGATTGCCGATGGCAAGCCTGAAGCTGTGATGAACAGCCGTGATGTGAAGAGCGTTTATTTGGGCGAGGATGCGCATGTCTGAGGTTTTGCTCAGTGTCGAAAATCTTGAGGCTTGGTATGGCGATGCCAAGGTTCTGCATGGCCTTTCCCTCGAGTTAAAACAAGGCGAGGTGCTGGCGCTTATTGGTTCAAATGGCGCAGGCAAAAGCACTTTGCTCAAATCTATTTGTGGCTCGTTGCTAAAGAAGACCGGACGCATTGCATTCAAGAACGAGGTGATCACCACCTTTGTTGCAAATGCCATCGTAGCAAAAGGCATAGCGTTGGTACCTGAAGGACGAAAACTTTTCCCGTCATTGTCGGTGGAGGAAAATCTAATCTTGGGTGGTAACGTGGGCCGCAAGGGGCCGTGGTCACTCCAATCGATTTATAATCTTTTTCCTATTCTCAAAGAAAAGCGAAATGCGCCCTCCACTTCACTTTCCGGCGGCCAGCAACAAATGGTTGCGATTGGCCGTGGTCTCATGTCC
This sequence comes from uncultured Aestuariivirga sp., assembly GCA_964244805.1. Taxonomy (GTDB): domain Bacteria; phylum Pseudomonadota; class Alphaproteobacteria; order Rhizobiales; family Aestuariivirgaceae; genus Aestuariivirga. Next base: position 5,490 of record CAXTKN010000082.1, on the reverse strand, counting down.
AATCCTGACCTAATTCTACTTGACGAGTTGAGCCTTGGCCTTGCTCCCATCGTGATCAAAGATATTTACGACATGCTGCCGAAAATTATTGGCAATGGATTGACGGCGATCTTGGTGGAGCAAGATGTGACGCGGGCCTTGGCATCAAGCCAGCAGTTTTTATGCATTCAAGAAGGCCGCATTTCGCTGGAGGGCGCACCGCACGCTTTTACAAAAGATCAAATTTCAGCAGCATATTTTGGGACGTGAAGATGATCTGGGTCAACATCATCATTCAGGGCATTTTAGTGGGCGGGCTTTATGCTTTGTTTGCGGCTGGCCTTTCATTGATCTTTGGGGTTATGCGACTGGTGAACATCGCTCATGGTGATTTCATTGTTGCTGCCGCGTTTTTGGCTTGGGTTGTGGTTCAGGCGACGGGCCTCAATCCGCTGCTGAGCCTTATTATCGTTGTGCCGCTTGCCATGGCATTTGGCTATGCTTTGCAAAAATGGATTCTCAATCGCACTTTGGGCAAAGACATCTTGCCACCGCTGCTCGTTACTTTTGGATTGTCAGTCATATTGCAAAATGGGCTGCTTGAAGTTTTTACCGCTGATAGCCGCAAGCTCAATGCTGGTGCTATTGAAACAGCAAGCTTTCCATTTTTGCCGGGTGTTGCCATCGGCTATTTACCTCTGTTGCAATTTATCGTGGCAGTTGGTGTGATTTGGGGGCTGCAATATTTGTTTTATAACACGGCATTGGGCCGAGCTTTCCGTGCCACGTCAGACGATTCGGAAACGGCTTTATTGATGGGCCTTGATCAGCGCAAGGTTTATGCGTGGGCCATGGCCCTTTGCATGGGCGTTGTTGCAATTGCAGGCGTGTTTCTTGGCGTGCGCTCAAACTTCGATCCATTCATGGGGCCAGGGCGTTTAATTTTTGGTTTTGAAGCGGTGATTATCGGCGGCTTGGGGAATTTATGGGGCACGTTGATTGGTGGCGTTATCTTGGGGGTATCGCAAGCTACCGGAGCGCAAATTAATCCGGGCTGGCAAGTCTTGGCGGGCCATCTGGTTTTCCTGCTGGTTTTGGCTGTCCGCCCGAAAGGACTATTCCCGAGGATTGACGGATGATTACGCGCAGCACACCAGCCAGCCGCGCCGCCGCTATTGTGGCTTTGGTGCTTTTTGCTGTGCTGCTCGCAGCACCTTGGTGGGGGGCCACATCAACGCTGCGCTTGCTGGGAGAGTTTATGGTCTATTTGGCGTTGGCCAGCTTGTGGAACTTGCTGGCGGGTTACACAGGCTTAGTTTCTGTAGGCCAACAAGCCTTTGTCGGCCTCGGCGGTTATGTGTTGGTGGCTCTTGCGATGTTTACGGGCCTCCATCCGTTAATTGCCGTGCCGATTGCAGGATTGGTTGCAGTGCTTATTGCACTGCCCGTTGGAAAATTGGTGTTCCGTTTGCAAGGGGCATATTTTGCCATCGGCACATGGGTGGTGGCCGAAGTGTTCAGGTTGGTTGCCGCGCAAGTGACCGTTATGGGCGGCGGCTCGGGCATCAGTTTGCCCGCCACGGTGTTAAAGACCATGGCTGAAACAAAGTTCTGGCGCGAAGCAATGATTTACTGGTTGGCTTTGGCGCTGGGTGTTGGCGCGCTGGCTTTGGTTTACGGGCTGTTGAGGTCACGCATTGGTTTGGCGCTCACAGCAATTCGCGACAGTGAAATAGCTTCTTCAAGCCTTGGTATTAAAATCGATCGTGTGAAATACGCAGTTTACGTTGCCGTGGCTGGTATGACAGCCATGGTGGGTTCGCTGATATCACTGCAAAAAATCAGAGTGTCGCCCGATGCCGCATTCAGCGTGAATGACTGGACGGCGTTTGTGATTTTTATTGTTGTGATTGGCGGCATTGGCACGATTGAAGGGCCAATTGTTGGAACGATTATCTATTTTCTCTTGCGCGAATTTTTGGCCGACCTTGGCAGTATTTATTTGATGATCCTTGGCATGCTTGCGATCATCATCATGCTAGTTGCGCCCAAGGGTATTTGGGGTTTCATTACGCAACGCTGGAACACTTCACTTTTCCCTACGGGCTACGTTGTGAATTTAAAGGATTGAATCATGGCCAATAAAGTCATCATCTCTGTTGCGATCACGGGTGGCATTCATACGCCAACCATGTCGCCCTATTTGCCAATCACGCCTGATCAAATTGCCGAGCAATCCATCGCGGCAGCCAAAGCTGGCGCTGCGATTATTCACTTGCATGCACGCGATCCGAAAGACGGACGCCCCACGCCTGACCCCGAAATATTCATGCAATTTCTACCACGTATCAAACAGAACTGCGATGCTGTGATAAACATCACGACAGGTGGTGGTTTGAACATGACGGTTGATCAGCGCCTTGCCGCACCGATGGTGGCAAAGCCGGAAATGTGTTCGCTCAATATGGGCTCAATGAATTTTGCATTGCACGGCCTTGCTGACCGTTACAAAGATTGGAAACACCAGTGGGAAGAGCCCTATTTGCGCGGCACCGATGATTTCATTTTCCGTAATACATTCAGAGACATTGCACGCATTCTGAAAGACTTAGGTGAGCAGCACGGTACGCGTTTTGAACATGAGTGTTACGACGTGGGGCATCTTTATAATCTGGCGCATTTCGTCGACAAGGGTGCCATCAAGCCACCATTTTTTGTGCAAATGATTTTTGGTATTCTGGGTGGCATAGGCGCTGATATGCGCAACATGATGTTTATGAAAGAAACCGCCGATAAATTATTTGGGAAAGATTATCGCTGGTCGGTTCTGGCAGCCGGTAAAAATCAAATGGCGTTTTGTACGCAAGCCGCAATGATGGGCGGCAATGTGCGGGTGGGGCTTGAGGACTCGCTTTATATTGGTAAAGGCAAACTCGCCACATCCAACGCTGAGCAAGTGAGCAAAATCCGCCATATCATCGAAGAACTTGGACTTGAAATTGCCACGCCAACTGAGGCACGAGAAATTCTCGCGTTGAAAGGCGGAGATAGGGTGGGCTTTTAATGATGCTCCCATTTGTCTATGCAGCATTGCCAACGCGGGTGATTTTCGGGCGCGGCAAAATTTCTGAAGTTGCCACCGAAGCGTTGCGGTTGGGCATGAAACGCCCCCTTGTGATCACCACCAAACATCAGGCTTCTTCTGGTCTTGCTATTATTAAAAAGTCCGGAGGGGTAGCATTTGCGGGTGCGGCCATGCACACACCTTCGAATGTGACTGAAGAGGCGCTTGCCTTGCTCAAAGCTGAGGGCTGTGATGGCACTATTGCCTTGGGCGGCGGTTCATCCACGGGCCTTGGCAAAGCTATCGCATTGCGAACTGATTTGCCACAGCTTGTCATCCCCACGAGTTACGCTGGTTCCGAAATGACGAATATTCTGGGTGAAACCGCAGATGGCGCAAAAACCACCAAACGCGATTCCAAAATTCAGCCGGAGTCTGTGATCTATGATGCAGATCTATTGGACACGCTGCCAGACAACTTTGCCGCAACGTCGGGCATGAATGCCATCGCCCATGCTGTTGAAGGACTCTATGCGGTTGATGGCAATCCCATTGTTTCGTTGATGGCAGAGGAGGGGATCAGGGCGCTCGCAATTGCTTTGCCGCGAGGTAAGGTGGGGCATGACGAGGCGCTTTATGGGGCGTGGCTGTGTGCAACTGTGCTGGGTTCTGTTTCGATGGCTTTGCATCACAAGCTCTGCCATGTTCTCGGCGGCAGTTTCAACTTGCCACATGCTGAAACTCACACGGTGATTTTGCCTCACGCTACGGCTTACAATGCGGCGGGTTCACCCAACGCCATGGCGCGCATCCGTCGTGCACTTGATCGGCCCAGCGCGGCTGGCGGGCTATATGATCTTGCTCAAAAACTTGGCGCACCTTTGACACTGAAAGAACTGGGTATGCCGGAAGAAGGCCTCGATAAAGCCGCCGATATTGCTGCGGTCAATCCTTACCCAAATCCAATTCCAATTGAGCGTGATGCAATTCGCAAATTATTAGAAGAAGCTTTCAACGGGCGCAGACCCGCAAACTAAGGGAGAGAAAAGTGGCAGATATTACAACAGACGTGATGGTGGTCGGCACAGGCCCGGCAGGCAGCGCCACGGCGGCTTTGCTGGCGTCTTACGGCGTTGAGACTTTCATCATCAATCGATACCGATGGTTGGCCACAACGCCGCGTGCCCACATCACCAATCAACGCACTATGGAAGTGTTACGCGATTTGGGAGAAACCGTTGAGGAAGAGGCTTACCAACAAGCCACCGATCAAGATTTGATGGGTGAGAATGTGTTTTGCGAAAGCTTGGCGGGTGAAGAACTTGGCCGCATGAAAAGTTGGGGCAAGCATCCGCTGTCACGGGCCGAACATCAACTTTCGTCGCCTTGTCGGATGAATGATTTGCCACAAACTTTTATGGAACCGCTTTTGTTCAAAACGGCCTGTGCGCGGGGTGCCCAATCGCGCATGTCTTGCGAATATGTATCTCATGTGCAGGACGCGGATGGTGTGACGGTAACGGTGAAAGACCGTCTGATGGATAAGAATTTCACCGTGCGCGCCAAATATCTGGTGGGTGCAGATGGTGGCAATTCACTTGTTGCTGAACACGCAGGTTTGCCGCTTGAAGGCAAGATGGGTGTTGGCGGTTCCATGAATATTTTGTTTCGCGCGGATCTTTCAAAGTATGTGGCCCATCGTCCATCGGTTCTTTATTGGGTGATGCAACCCGGAGCGGATGTGGGAGGCATTGGCATGGGGCTGGTGCGCATGGTTAGGCCATGGAATGAATGGTTGATTGTTTGGGGTTATGACATCAATCAACCTGCACCCGTCGTTGATAAAGAACTTGCTACAACGGTGGCCCGCCAACTGGTTGGCGATCCCGCACTTGAGATTGATCTCATCTCAGCGAGCGTTTGGACGGTCAACAACATGTATGCGACGCATATGCAGAAAGACCGTGTGTTTATCATGGGCGATGCTGCGCATCGTCATCCACCATCTAATGGCTTGGGTTCGAATACTTCGATCCAAGATGCTTTCAATTTGGCATGGAAACTGGCCGCAGTTGTGAAAGGCCAAGCGAAACCGAAATTGCTTGAGAGTTACAGCCAAGAGCGTGCACCGATTGCCAAGCAGATCGTTACACGCGCCAATCAATCTATTGGGGAATTCGGACCGATTTTTGAAGCTCTCGGCATGGATGGCGGCGTTGATCATGATAAAATTCAGAAGAATATGGATGGTCGTGCTGACGCAACACCTGCAGCCGAAAAGCAGCGCGAAGCTTTGCGCAAAGCCATCGCATTCAAGAAATATGAATTTGATTGTCATGGCGTGGAAATGAATCAGCGCTATGTGTCCGGCGCCATTGATGCGGACGGTCAGAAAGAACCCGCTTTTGAAAAAGATAAGGAATTGCATTACGCCCCCACGACTTGGC
>CAXTKN010000081.1:6371-10023 GCA_964244805.1 uncultured Aestuariivirga sp. | reverse complement strand
AGGCAACAAACTGAAGTCGCGGACCCAGGCAGGCTTTAGCCTAGAACACGTTCAATGCGTTTGTCTGGCACAAACCAAATCAGGGCCACGATGGCAAAGAAGGCGCAAGAAATGGCAGGGGAATAAAAAGCAATCGGAATGGATGCGACATAAAACGCCACCGAGATCTTGCCTTTTCTATCATTTCCGAACGCGCGAGCAATTTCAGAATCCGGCCCATGCACACGGACCGCCACGAGAGAGAGGATGCTATAAGCGATGGCGGATGCCAATAGATTGGCCCCGTAAAGCACTACAGGAATTGTGGTGAATTGGTTCTCACCCATCCAGGCTGTGGTGAAGGGCACCAGTGACAGCCAGAACAACAGGTGCAAATTGGCCCACAACATTCCACCGGAAACCTTGTGAATGATGTGGAAGAAGTGGTGATGGTTCACCCAATAGATACCAATGTAAATAAAGCTCAAAACGTAGGTGAGGAAAGTCGGCAGCAATGGTAGAAGCTCAGATAACTCTGGCCCATGCGGCGCTTTCAGCTCTAACACCATAATGGTGATGATTACAGCGATCACCCCGTCAGAAAACGCTTCTAACCGCCCCTTGCCCATGATTTCCCCTCAGAATTGTTTTGGTAGACCTGCTTGTTTTAAGACCACATTGGCCATGTTGCGTGACGTAATTCCAGCATCCAACGTAAAGTTTCGATTTGAAATTGGACTCCACCAAATTTGGTGGTCACCCTTCCCATTCCTGACAAAGTTGCAACCAGCTTCACGCAGCATCTTGATTAATTCCAATTTCAGGCTCGGCATCACTAAATCCTCACTATGGATTCGTGAACCACCTTAAACCGAACCAAATACCGTCAACGTGAAGCTCCAGAATTTAGGCAGCCTGAACTACTGGAAGCTTATCAAAACTGTGGGCAACAATATGTACTGGAATTTCAGATAGCTGAACGTCCATTTTATTTAGTTCTATGAGGTCAGAAATCATGTCCAAGACCTTGGGCCGCAATAGCTCAATCGATGGTGATTGGGCAGCAAGGCCCGGCACATCATCACTTTGGGCCACCCAAACCTTTGCCAAGTCATCCCATTCAGCTTTGACAATAATTGAATTTATCATTACTTCAGATTAGCAGATTAGATGGTCACGGTCAAAAGCTGCTTAATGCCCAGGCAAAGCCACAGGCGCGTTGCCGATGCGCAGTTTCAGCAAATACCAAACGGCCGCAACACCGATCGCTTTACTTAAAAGCTCCATGATGAAAGCCGCAGGCGTGTAATAGCCTGCCAAGTTTTGGAAGATCACAGTATCAAGCGGCACTGATGCCAAGCTCGACCAAAGGATGCGCTGCTGCAATGGCCATTTGGTAAACGAATAAACGGCCCAATCGGTCATTTCAGACACAGCAAAGGCCGTGATGCTGGCGAAGGCGAGCGAGAACGCAATGGTCGGATCATTCGTCCATTTCACAACGAAGTAAGTCAGAATACCAGCCAGCGCCGTTGCGATCAGCACCTTGTGGCCGATTTCGCGTTGCGCATAATCACGCAACACGAAAACGAAACCCACAACGATATTCGAAATATAAAGAACGCCAATGGGGGTTGTCCATTGAGTAACGCCCTCAATCGACATTGACGGCGTAAACAGCCAGTTCAAAAGAACGATCGCTGCCATATAAAGAACAACCCACATTTTAATGATCCTTATCCAACAATTTCTTTAGCTGCGAAATTCTGCTTGATCTCCTTCTTGGCGTTTTCAACGCTGTCGGAACCGTGCACAGAATTTGCATCAATTGATTCAGCGAACTCGGCGCGGATTGTGCCTTTTGCTGCGTCCTTCGGATTGGTAGCGCCCATTATGTCACGATATTTTACAACCGCGTTCTTTCCTTCAAGAACTTGAACCACGATTGGGCCAGAAGCCATAAACTTCACAAGATCTTTGAAGAATGGGCGCTTGGCATGCACAGCGTAGAACTTCTTGGCATCAGCCAACTTCCACTTCACGCGCTTTTGACCAACAATACGAAGGCCAGCGGCTTCGATCTTGGCGTTGATTGCGCCAGTGAGATTACGACGCGTTGCGTCTGGCTTAATGATTGAAAATGTACGTTCTAATGCAGGTGCTTTGGCCATGTTGTCCTCGAGTTGAAATGAATGAACCGCCTCTTAGCGGCGGTTCATGTTCGAGGCAAGTGTTTGGTTGTTACCTTTGTGTCAGAAGCGGGGTGATGCGCGCGATTGAAACGCGGCGATTTTCTGGTTCAGCATCTGCCGTCGGAATTTTCAAGAAGCGTTCCCCTAATCCTACGGTGCGCAGATTGCGACCGGGGATCACAAAGTAAGACATCAACGCTTTTCTAATTGATTCAGCCCGAAGCTTGGATAGCTTTGCGTTATAAGCTGCAGAACCCGGCGCATCCGTGTGGCCTTCGATCAAAAACACTTCGTTCGGATATTTCTTAACGATCTTCTCAATGATCGCCGCAATGCCGTCCAAATTTCCAACCTGCTCGTCGCGGATGAAGGCTTCGTTGTAACCAAAACGGATCGTATCGATTTCAATGCGAGAAATTGAATCGCGCAATTTTGGTTGAACCGCAATTTCTTCAACTTTATAGCGTTGCTTTGGTTCGCGGCCAAAATCACTTGGCGGCGCAATCAGCACGTCTTCCATTTCGGCATCATCAATCTCGGCGGCGAACACATCGCGACGTGGCCGACGTGAAGGTTGATAGTCAGCAGAAATTTCAAATGAATCATCTGCGGCCTGCAATGCCAACTCGGCTTCGCGGCGATGGCGTTCTTCAATCATCCGGCGGCGCAGAATAGCGCGGTCACGTTCAACCGATGCGCGCCAGTAGTCACGATTTGCTTGATCATAACCACGATTATTTTGCGCTTCACCAAAGATCTGAATGCGAATTTGCAATTCTGATACATCAAGACGCTCTGCTGGCCTTCTGTCGCGCAACACTTGTTGTGGTGGCGTCAGGATTGTTATGATGTTGGTGTTGTTTGTAATGTTATTAGTTGTTGTTGTTGTCGTCGTTGGTGCTGGCTGCGGCGCAGCGCCAGGCACAACAGGTGGTGGCGGCGGATTGGCCGCGTTTGCTTGGGCAACCTTGAGCTGTTTTTCAGCTTCAGCTTGAGCAATACGTTTGCGCAAAATGTCTTTTTCAGCCATTAATTTTGTGCGCAAGGCGCGTTCAGTATCTCGCGAAAGTTCGTTTGACGCCATCAGTTCGCGAATACCATCGAGGCGGGCGCGTAACTGATCATCGCTCAACTTGGTCAAATCCGTTTGATCATCCAGATAGGCCTTGGCTTGTTTTTCTGCGGCGGGATTACCTGTATTGTTATCCAAAGCTTTCGTGTCTGCGGCCGAAGGCGGAGCAACAACCGGAGGCGGAGCTACAACGGCTACTTGAGGCAAGGGCTTTGCTTCAGGTGGTGGGGGCGGCGGTGGAGGAACTTCTTTTGGTGCTGGTGCAGGCGCCAAAACAATCGCTGGCGGTGGTGCATCAACCAAAACAGGCGCAGGCGCAACCACCGCAGGTGCCATTGGCGTAACCTCGGCAACAGGCGGCGCAGCTTTTGGTGGTTGGGCCGCTGCCTCAGTTTTGGCAGCCAAATCT
>CAXTKN010000081.1:1273-6271 GCA_964244805.1 uncultured Aestuariivirga sp. | reverse complement strand
GCAGCAGCTTTTTCAGCGGCAGCTTGCTCTTTAGCGGCCTGTGCCGCAGCAGCTTTTTCAGCAGCTGCTTGTTCTTTCGCGGACTGATCAGCGGCAGCCTGCTCATCAGATTTCTTCTGTTCAGCGGCTTGCTTGCGGTTCTGCAGTTCGCCCCGTGCTGCTTCGGCCATACCCTTTAATTGTTCGCGAAGATCTTGCGGTAATGCATCATCTTTGGCATAGGCCAACGCCTTTTTTACGCGTTTGAACAGCTCTTGATCGTCAAGTTCGGAGGGGCTTCGCGTGTCGGCAATAAGCTTCAAAACTTCTGCAGGAATAGCAGGCGCAGGTGCGGCCGCTTCAACTGCAGGTGCGGCTGGTTGCTCAGCAGCAGGTGCTGCTGGTGGATCTTCTGCCGCGACTGGTAAAATAAACAATGCCAAGCCTAATAGACTTGCTGCACCCAATAATAATCTCATCGAATCCTCCGATTTAGCCCCAAACCGCGTTGGAGTGCCGCCTTAATGCAAAATGAGTGCGGCAGAACTGTGAGCCTCTTTGCCGCAATTGCTCACAGACATGAACGCCAGATGAACAAAATGGTTCCGCACTGCCAATTTGATTAAAGTCGCCCGGCCTCGATAATTCGCTTGAGGAAACCGCGCGTTCGCTCTTGTTTTGGATTTCCGAAAATCTGTTCGGGCGGGCCTTCTTCGTGGACAACACCTTCATAGAGGAAGCACACTTTTGAAGCGACTTCTTTAGCAAAACCCATTTCGTGGGTGGCGAGCAGCATGGTCATGCCTTGGCTTGCAAGATCGCGAACAATGTTCAAAACCTCTGAGACCAATTCTGGATCAAGCGCTGACGTGATTTCATCCAGCAGCAAAAGCTTTGGTTCCATTGCCAGTGCTCGAACAATGGCAACGCGCTGTTGTTGGCCACCAGAGAGGCGGTCGGGATAGTCATTGGCTTTGGCTTCCATACCGATTCGTTTCAAAAGCACCATGGCCTTTGATTCTGCTTCAGCCTTATCCATTTTTAGAACTTTGGTTGGGGCGAGTGTCACATTTTCCAAAACGGACATATGTGGAAACAAATTATAGCTTTGAAATACAATGCCGACTTGCTGGCGCAATTTGTTAAGATCAACACCAGGGCCGGAGACACGGTCATCATCCAACCTTATTTCGCCGGACTGAATTTGTTCAAGCCCGTTGATGCACCGAAGCAGAGTGGATTTTCCGCAACCTGAAGGTCCGATGAGGCAAACCACCTGGTGTTCATCGACGTTCAAATTGGTGCCGCGCAACACGGGCACCGGGCCAAAATGCTTTTCTACGTTTTTGATTTCAAGGAAAGCCATGTCTTAGCCTCCTGCCCGCATGCGTGCGTTATCACGTTCGAGCATTCGGTCAACAAGGCGCGCTTGAGGGATGGTGATGAGAACGAAAAGGATTGCAACAACTGTGACGGCAGAGAGATTAAAGGCATTGGCCGCAATGATCTTAGCTTGGCTGAAAGCATCGACCACGCCCACCACCTGCACCAGTGCCGTATCTTTCTGCAATCCGATAAAATCATTTAGCAAAGGTGCTACAATACGGCGGACAGCTTGTGGCACCACCACATAGCGCATGGTTTGCAAATAGCTGAGGCCCAAAGAACGCGCTGCCATGGTTTGGCTTTGATGGATGCTTTCGATGCCGGCGCGGTAAACTTCAGCAACATATGCGCCATATGTCAGTGTCAGCGCCAAGATGCACCAGTACAAAACATCGATGCGCACAGCAGCAGAGCGCTCCATTGGTGTGAGTGCCGAAAGGTCAACAAACCAACCCATAACATGTGTCATCAAAACATCTGACAAACCCGAAGTGGGAATACCAAAGCCGATCAAATAAAGTGTCACGATTCCAGGAAGGCCCCTGAACACATCGCAATACATAATCGCAAGTGCACGAATTGGTTTTCCAGCCGAGCCTGGGGTTAAGCGCAGCAAAGCAACGATGAGGCCCCAGATCAATACAAGAATTTCGGCAACAATGAAGATGAACATGTTCACGCCAAAGAACTTAACAGTCACCAACCACCATTTTGCTTGAATGAGCGGCAACAAGAAAAAAGTGCGTCCGACGGCTACGTTGTTCACCAAAATGAAGCAGATGAAGCCCAAGAAAATAAGCGCGAAGAAGCCCCAACCAAAGACGATTGAAGAATGATCTCGGGCTGCGGCTGTATCAATACGCGCTTGAACAATATCGCCACTTGCTAAATGTGCAGTGGCACTGCGCGCTAAGCCAAAGCCGCGCCAAGCAGGAATGAAAAGTGTGGCCACCGCCAATGTGACGGCGACAAAAATATATTTATATATTGGGCTATTGGCTTCCAAGTAAGTCAGCGCACCATCAACAATCCACGCTGTGCCGATTGCGGCTAATACGCAAAGCGCCGCAAAAGCAATTGCACCCCACGCCAAACGATCAGCACGCTGGTGTAAAGAAGATGCGCCTAACTGTGGCGCATCTTCGGTTTTATGTCGGTCCGTCACCTGCAATATCAGGGAGCGAAGTAGGCAATTGTGGCGGGGTCTTTGCCCCAAGCAGCGGCGAGATATTTACCGCTCAGCTTGGCCATTGTGCCATCGGCAACCATGCTTGAAATGATCTTATCAATTGTTGCATTGTTTGGATTACCCTTTGGATAGATTGCACCATAGGTCTCGCCAGTTTTATATTGACCAACAACTTTCAATTTGCCGCCGCCTTGCACTTCTTGTGCAAGCACGATTGACGTGTCCGTCATAGCAACGTCGATCTGACCTGCTGTCAAAGCCGCAAACATGCTGCCTGCATCAGGATAAACTTGCGGAGCAGCAACGCCCAGCTTTTCCGTCACGAAGGCAGCGCCAGTTGTGGCTTGTTGAACGCCAATCTTGGCTTTCTTTATTGTCGTAGCATCGACAGGCGCATCAGCTTTGGTCAGTACGCCGATATCTGAATTGAAATAGGCAGTCGAGAAATCATGAACTTTCTTGCGTTCGTCAGTGATCGAAATTTCCGACATGGCCAAATCGAAATCATGCGTTTGGCCGGCGATCAATGCGTCCCATTCAACGGGAACCAGCTTCACTTTGTCTAAACCAGCGCGCCAAGCGATTTCGGCGGCCATACAATATTCCATGCCATCCTTGATCAAATCAGGCGTATCGCCATTGTACCAGATTGGCGCTGGCAGGTTAGTTTCGAGGGTCAGTTGGCCAGGTTGAGCTGGCTTGTCGATTTTCATCGAGCCCTTCTCGCCTGTCACTTCGCAATTATCGATCATGTTAGCAGCGTTTGCGGCACCGAGCATTGCCAGAATGGCAACGGCGGCCAATAGTGTTTTCTTCATCATTCGTTTCTCCCTGAATTGAATTGACGTAATTTACAGCCGAAAATGGCATTTGGAGCAAGCGCTAAACGACTTGTCCCTATGAATTTAACGTTATATTGAAGCGCATATGAGACTTGCCCCTTTCAAAGTTGTCGCCTTTTACCAGTTTGCGCCGTTTCCAGATTTTGCTGAAAAGCAAATGCCACTTTTGGATTTGTTTCATGCGCATGGTATCAAAGGCACAGTGCTGATTGCGGCCGAAGGCATTAACGGGACAATTGCCGGGACACCGGAAAATATTGATTCCGTTATTTTGGAAATTGGCGAAATTACGGGCCTCAGAGATCTGGAGCCAAAATACTCCGCGGCAAATAAAATGCCATTTCGCCGCACCAAAGTGCGGTTGAAAAAAGAGATCGTGACGATTGGTGATGTACCCGCTGATCCTTTGGCGAAAGTCGGCAAATATGTTGAACCTGAAGATTGGAATGCGCTAATTGCCGATCCTGATGTGATCCTGATTGATACGCGAAATTCTTATGAATATGGCGTTGGCACTTTTAAAAACGCGATTGATCCGCATACGGAGAGTTTTGGTGAATTTCCAACATATGTGCGCGAACAGTTAAAAGCCAAGCCAGATTCCAAGATTGCAATGTTCTGCACCGGCGGCATTCGCTGCGAAAAGGCTTCAAGTTTTATGATGCATGAAGGGTTTGAGAATGTGTTTCACTTGAAAGGCGGTATTCTCAAATATCTCGAAAGAATTCCGCAAGAAAAATCTCTGTGGGAAGGTTCGTGCTTTGTGTTCGATGAGCGCGTTGCGGTGGGGCACGGGTTGGTTCAATCAGAATATTCACTTTGCCACGGTTGCATGAACCCAGTCTCGCCAATGGAACGCCGCTCGCCAAAATATGAGGAAGGCGTTTCGTGCCCGCATTGTGCTGACCGGCTTACTGATCAACAGAAGGCTTCAAACCGGCAGCGGCAAGTGCAAATGACTTTGGCCAAGAAAAAAGGCGAAAAACATTTAGGGCCGTTTTAGGGAGGATTAAGATGTTGCTTTATGTAACTTTAGGTTCGAATGATATTGCGCGGTCGCGAAAGTTTTATGATGCCGCGCTGGCTCCGCTGGGGATGATGCGCAATCATGTTGATGAAGACGAACTTGGATATGGCGCGATGAACCGAACACCCGAAGATCGGGAAAACGTCTTATGGATCGGCCGTCCATACTTGAAGCTGCCAGCAAACTGGGGCAACGGCACGATGATTGCGTTGAGTGCCAAGACGCGCGAAATTGTGGATGCGTTTTATGTGGCTGCATTGGCGAATGGCGGCACCGACGAGGGCGCACCTGGGCTTCGGCCCTATCACGCAAGTTTTTATGCCTGCTATGTACGCGATCCCGATGGGAATAAGTTGAGTGTTGTTTGTGAAAATGAAGGTTGACGGAATCGTCCTCTCCCTTTTCTTTAAAGGGAGGGGAAAGGTGCCCATTTAGCGCTAGCGAAATGGGATAGGTGAGAGGAAACTGGCTCAGAGCTAGCGGCCCCTCACCTCCCCGCCGCAAGGGCGTCGGGTCCCTTCCTCTCCCGTTAAAGAAACGGGAGAGGACGTTAGGTCAACCCGTCCAGCCCAACC
>CAXTKN010000081.1:0-1173 GCA_964244805.1 uncultured Aestuariivirga sp. | reverse complement strand
AACCCGTGGAAGCGTTCGCAGAGTTCTTTGTCGCCTGACAGTTGCAAGATCACTTTCGAAGTGCGTTTGTGCTCGTGTTTGATCAAAGCATAAAGCCGCTCAGCATCATTTCGGTTGGGAACGAGGGAAGCGTATTTTTCAGCCACGTTCATATCCGCAAGGAACAGGGATTTTTCGACTTCGTCGATAGCCAGTCTGAAACCAGGCGACTTAAGGAACATTTCGCGCAGCAGTTTGAGGCCGCCGTCCCCGCTCGCGGAGAGGTAATCATCAAGTGCATAGCCGAGACCATACCAACCTGTGAGCAAATGTCGGTTTTGGCTCCAAGCGAAGACCCAAGGAATGGCGCGCAAATCGGAAAGACCTTTTGCGCCAAAGCGTCTTGATGGGCGCGAGCCAATTTTGAGGAGCGCCAACTCTTCAACCGGCGATGCAGTTTGGAAATAGGTGATGAGAGCAGGGTCGAGCGCCAGTTTTTGGTAGGCTTTGAACGAAAGTTGCGCGATGTTTTCGACGGCGGCTTGATGCTGCGGATTGAAGCGTTGTTCACCATCTTCAGTCGATTTCAAAGTGTGCAGCAAAACGGCCGAAGTTAGCGTTTCGAGATTGATCAAGGCTGTGCCGCGATTGGCGAATTTGGAGGAAACCACTTCGCCTTGCTCGGTCACGCGCATTTTGCCGCCCACCGAACCAGATGGCTGCGCTGCGATTGCCCTGCCCGCTGGTGCGCCACCACGGCTGACTGAACCGCCACGGCCATGGAAGAAGCTGATGTTTACGCCGGAATTTTTGCCTGCACGAATCAAACGGCGTTGGGCTTCGAAAAGTTCGAAGTTGGCGGTGAAGAAGCCGCCGTCTTTGTTCGAGTCGGAATAGCCCAACATAATTTCTTGTGTGCCGCCATTGGCTGTCACTGAGTTGCGAACGATGGGGTTGGCCAAAAGACTTTCCACGATTGCTGGCCCTGCGCGCAAATCTTCGATGGTTTCGAAGAGAGGCACCACACGGATGCGGCAGGATTCGTGGCTTGATGGATCGCTAAACAGCCCGCAATATTTTGCCAGAAGATATAGGCCCAACACATCATCTGCACTTTGCGTCATCGACAAAATAAAAGTGCCGATAGCTTTCGGATCAGGGCCATCGAGGGTTTCGCGAATAAGGTGCAAGAGA
>CAXTKN010000080.1:0-10031 GCA_964244805.1 uncultured Aestuariivirga sp. | reverse complement strand
GAAAACCGTAGGGGGTGCAAGCCCTCCGGGGGTTCGAATCCCTCCCTCTCCGCCAATATATTTTTCTTAATTTTGTAATGTTCAAAATGCCCGCGAAATGGGCGACTTTCTAAACGCCCACCACGGTCCCGAATCTATTTCACCAGATAACTTTGTTGCGCTATATTGGTAGCCCGCTAGAGGCGGTTGAGTAACTAATAGCGTGCGATCATTTGGTAGGCCGGGGCAAAATAAAACCGCACGTTGGTGACAGGAATTTCAGACAGCCAGGTTGATCGCTCGCTCAAGAATATGGGTTCACCCACCACTGTCTTCAAAAATTTTGAGATTTTAACGTCAGCACGCGTTGCTGAAAAGCGCACTTCGGCATTTGTATAGGGAACTTCGCTTACTAGCCATTGATTGGGGCTGATCGATGAAAAATCTGCGGCTTCAGCGCGCGGAACGGCACTGAGGTTGATCCACCGATCTTCATATTGGAACGGCGTCCGGTCGGCAAAATGAATGCATTCGACGTGGCGAGCGGGCGTGTTGGCAGCAAGGCCCAATCGAACTTGAAGCCATTTTGGCGATTTTTCGATGGCGGTTGAAATGAGTTCGTAGCGATATTCAGCGCCGCGCCCTTCAACTTCAGCACGGATCAACGGAATTTCAAATGTCACTTGCCGGACGGGAGCGATTTTAACACGACTGCCACCTTTTCGGCGGCGTTCAATGATGCCGTCATCTGAGAGCTCCTGCATGGCGCGATTGACAGTGGCTCTGGCGCAACCAAATTCGGTGGCTAGATCAACCTCCCCTGGCAACAGCGTTCCCGGGCCCCATTCGTTGCTGCGAATGCGACGAAAAACTTCGCGCTTGATGTCGCGATAGCCAAGCCTCTCGCTCATGCTGACGCCAACAAATGAGCGATGGCAGCACGGTAGCTTTTGGTGATGTGTTGACGCTGAATGTGTTTGCCATCTTTGACTGAATGTCGCCCGGCCGACCACACATCAGTCACTACATTGTCTTTTGCAGCAAAAACCAAACCATCAAGTAGCTGGCTTGACGTTAAAGCGCAAAGGGCAGGGGAGCTACTATCAATTGCCACCAAGTCCGCCAGTTTTCCCGTCGCGATTTCACCAGAGTTACGACCCAGGGCAAGAGCACCACCTAGCGCCGCGCCCTTGTAAATCGTAGCCCCAATTGAGCCTTCGCCCACCACTAAAACGTTCCGCGCCACATCTCTCAGGCGTTGCGAATATTCCAGTGTGCGTAACTCTTCTGTGAGTGAGATATTCACGTTGGAATCGGAACCCACACCAAATGCACCACCCGCTTTGAGATAGGTTGGCCCGTTGAAGGGGCCGTCGCCAAGGTTTGATTCGGTAATCGGGCAGAGGCCAGCCACAGCACCGGATTTTGCCATAGCCTTGGTTTCATCATCTGTCATATGCGTGGCGTGGATCAGGCACCAATCGGAATTGACGTCTGCATTTTGCAATAACCATTCAACAGGTCTAGCACCCAGCCACGCTTGAATATCAGCAACTTCCTTTGGTTGTTCGGCGATATGAATGTGAATAGGGCCAGATTTATGTTGGGCCAGTGCAATTTTTAAATCAGTGGGCGAAGTTGCGCGCAAAGAATGTGGTGCCATGCCGATGCGCGCATCGATTGGCAATTGTTTTAGTCGATCTCGTGCGCAGTCCATCAATTGGAAATAGCGGTCAACGGAGTTACCAAAGCGCAATTGACCTGTGGCTAATTGTACCTCGCCTGCACCTCCATACGAATATAGAACGGGAAGATGTGTGAGACCGATGCCAGTGGTTTCCGCAGCAGCATAAATCTGGTCGGAAAGTTCCGCGATGTTATCATAGGGAGTGCCACCGCTTTGGTGATGCACATAATGAAACTCACCAACAGCCGCGTATCCCGCTTCCTGCATTTCCATGAACACCAGCGCCGCAATGGCTTGCATTTGCTCTGGTGTGATGCGGTTGACGAAGCGATACATGAGCTCGCGCCAAGTCCAGAAACTGTCGCGCCCTGCAAGGCGAAACTCTGTCATGCCCGCCATTGCACGTTGAAAACTGTGGCTGTGCAAATTGGAAAGAGCAGGGAGAAGCGTGTCAACGCTTGACTCCGATGACTCTCGCTTTGTGTTTATCGTGATCGAAGTAATCGATCCATGTTCAACACAGACGCGCACATTTTCAGCCCAACCATTCTGCAACAGTGCGCGTTTGGCGAAAATCAAAATAATAGCCTTTCGTTTTTATGTATAGACATAATAATCCAACAGGTTTAAGAAGCAAGTGCAATTCGAGTATGAAGATGCCCATGCACGACCAACTTTTAACCGATATGCTCTTGGCCACCATGGTTGAGGGTTATGGCCTGATTGATCGGGCCGTTATTGCTCTGAAAGAAGGCCGCATTGCTTGGGCAGGCGCTGAAATGGACTTGCCTGGCGAATTTTCCAAATTCCCCAAAACTTCGCACCAAGGCCGATTGGTCACACCGGGTCTCATCGATTGCCACACCCATGTGGTGTTTGGTGGCAATCGCGCCGCTGAATTTGAAATGCGGTTAAAAGGTGCAACTTATGAAGAAGTGGCACGCGCAGGCGGCGGAATTATTTCGACGGTGAAAGCAACTCGCACCGGCTCTGAAGCGGAACTCATCGCGAGCGCCTTGCCGCGCATTGACGCCATGCTTGCCGAAGGTGTTTGTGTAATCGAAATAAAATCAGGTTATGGCCTCGACATCGAAACCGAACTTCGCATGTTGCGTGCCGCTCGGGCCATTGCAACTCAAAGGCCGGTCCGCATCGTGACCAGTTTTCTCGGTGCTCATGCAGTGCCGCCAGAATTCAAAGATCGCAATGATGCCTATATCGATGAGGTGTGCATTCCCGCTTTGCGCGCTGCACATGCGGAAGGGCTTGTCGATGCCGTTGATGGCTTCTGTGAAGGCATCGCGTTCTCAACCATCCAAATGGCCCGCGTGTTTGATGTGGCCAAATCAGTTGGTCTGCCGGTGAAACTCCACGCCGAACAACTTTCAAATTTAGGCGGCGCGAAACTCGCAGCGAGTTATAGTGCACTCTCAGCGGATCATAATGAATATCTCGATGAAGAGGGTGTTGCAGCTCTCGCCAAATCAGGCACCACTGCTGTTATCCTGCCTGGTGCATTTTACACACTTCGCGAAAGACAAGTGCCGCCGATTGAGCTTCTGCGCAGATATAAAGTTCCGATGGCGCTTTCGACCGACTGCAATCCGGGTTCATCACCGATGACATCTTTGTTGCTCGCTATGAATATGGGCTGCACATTATTTCGCATGACGCCTGAGGAAGCACTGCTTGGGGTAACCTCCAATGCCGCTCGCGCCCTTGGCCTCAAGGATTGCGGCACTATCGAAGTTGGCAAACGTGCTGATCTCGCCATTTGGAACATCAAACACCCCGCCGAGCTTGCTTACCGCATTGGCTTCAACCCGCTTCATTCTAGAATATTTGGAAATTGATTGTGTTTAAATTGATACCCGGCCTCGTCACCCTCGCTGATCTCGAAGCCATTTATTGGGAAGAGCTGCCAGTAAAGCTTCACACCTCTTGCCACCCCGCTATGCAAGCAGCGCAAACTAAGATCGCCGCAGCGGCTGCGGGCAATGCCGCAGTTTATGGTGTTAATACGGGTTTTGGTAAACTGGCCAGTGTGAAGATTGAAGCGAAGGATACTGCAACGTTGCAGCGCAATTTAATTCTTTCGCATTGCTGTGGCGTAGGTGCTCCCATCCCCCGCCGCCATGCACGGTTGATGATGGCGTTGAAGCTGTTGAGCTTGGGGCGCGGTGCGTCGGGTGTGCGGCTTGAACTTATCGCGTTGCTTGAAGATATGTTGGCCAAGGGTGTGACACCTGTAATCCCTGCACAAGGTTCGGTCGGCGCATCGGGTGATTTAGCACCACTGGCGCATATGGCCGCCGTGATGATGGGTCATGGCGAAGCTGAATTCGAAGGCAAGGTTTTACCCGGCACTGAAGCCTTGAAAAAAGCTGGTTTGAAATCAATTGAGCTGGGAGCCAAGGAAGGCCTTGCCCTCATCAACGGAACGCAGTTCAGCACAGCATTCGCATTGGCAGGATTGTTTGGCGCTTGGCGTGCGGCGCAATCTTCATTGATTACGTCAGCGCTTTCAACCGATGCCATCATGGGGTCAACCGCACCGCTCCAACCCGAAATTCATGCACTGCGCGGACACGCTGGCCAAATTGCTGCGGCAAGCTGCATGAGTGCCTTGCTGGCAGGTTCTGAAATTCGTGCCAGTCATTTGGTCGATGACGCCCGCGTTCAAGACCCTTATTGCATTCGTTGCCAGCCCCAAGTGACTGGTGCCGCAATGGATGTGTTGCGCATGGCGGCACGCACGCTTGAAATTGAAGCCAATGCGGCGACCGATAATCCGTTGGTGTTGGTTGATGCTGACATGATCGTGTCTGGCGGAAACTTCCATGCCGAACCTGTTGGTTTTGCCGCTGATATGATCGCACTGGCGATTGCAGAAATTGGAGCGATTGCGCAACGCCGTGTGGCCTTAATTGTTGATCCAGTTCTGAGCTTCAAACTGCCGCCGTTTCTAACGCCAAACCCCGGCTTGAATTCTGGCTATATGATTGCCGAGGTGACCACGGCAGCCTTGATGAGCGAGAATAAACATCTCGCCAACCCTTGCGTGACTGACAGCACGCCCACCAGTGCCAACCAAGAAGATCATGTGAGCATGGCAGCGCATGGTGCGCGGCGCTTGGGGCCAATGGTCGATAATCTCAATCACATTTTGGGTGTGGAACTGCTCTGTGCCGCACAAGGCATTGAATTCCGTGGCCCCCTTAAAACCAGTGCACCACTTTCCCGCGTTGTATCGCGTTTGCGCCAAGATGTCTTGACGCTCGGAGAAGATCGTTATCTCGCTCCTGATCTTGAACAGGCCGCAGTTCTCATCGCCTCTGGTGAAATCACGCGCGCCTCTGCAACAACACTCCCAAATTTGGAATGATGAAATGACAAACCCACGCCACAATATCCGCGACGTTTATCCTGCAACAGGCGCCACGATCACTGCAAAAAGCTGGCTCACCGAAGCGCCTATGCGCATGTTGATGAATAACCTTCATCCCGACGTGGCGGAAAATCCGCATGAGCTTGTCGTGTATGGCGGCATTGGTCGCGCCGCCCGCACCTGGAAAGATTTTGATCAGATCGTGGCTTCACTCAAAGATTTGGAAGCAGACGAAACTCTCGTTGTTCAGTCAGGTCGTCCGGTAGCCGTGGTGAAAACCCATGCTGATGCGCCACGCGTATTAATCGCCAATTCAAATCTCGTGCCGCATTGGGCAACGTGGGATCACTTCAACGAGCTCGATAAAAAAGGCTTGATGATGTATGGCCAGATGACCGCTGGCTCTTGGATTTACATTGGCACCCAAGGCATTGTGCAGGGCACCTATGAAACCTTCGCCGAGGCTGGCCGCCAGCATTACAACGGCTCACTCAAAGGCAAATGGATTCTTACGGGCGGCTTGGGCGGCATGGGCGGTGCGCAACCGCTTGCCGCTGTGATGGCCGGAGCATGTTGCCTTGCTGTTGAATGCGATGAAACCCGCATCGATTTCCGCATCCGCACACGTTATGTCGATGCCAAGGCCAAGACACTCGATGAAGCCTTGGCGATGATTGCCGAATGGACATCCAAAGGCGAAGCAAAGTCGGTTGGCCTTCTTGGCAATGCCGCAGACGTGTTTCCTGAATTGGTCAAGCGCATGAAGGCAGGCGGCCCGCGTCCTGACATTGTAACGGATCAAACCTCCGCCCATGATCCGCTCAATGGGTATCTGCCACAAGGCTGGACCGTCGCAGAAGCCAAAGCCAAGCGTGAGACCGATCCCAAAGCTGTAGAGATTGCCGCCCGCGCTTCCATGCGCACGCACGTGGCAGCGATGGTAGATTTTTGGAATGCGGGTGTTCCGACACTCGATTACGGTAACAACATTCGGCAAGTTGCTAAGGATGAAGGTTTGGAAAACGCTTTTGCTTTCCCTGGTTTTGTGCCTGCCTATATTCGGCCATTGTTCTGTAAAGGCATTGGCCCCTTCCGCTGGGTGGCGCTTTCTGGTGATCCAGAAGATATTTACAAAACCGATGCGGCGATGAAAAAGCTGTTCCCTGAAAATGCCCATTTGCATCGTTGGCTGGATATGGCAGCAGAGCGCATCGCCTTTCAAGGTCTACCCGCGCGCATTTGTTGGATTGGCCTCGGTGATCGCCACCGCGCTGGATTGATGTTCAATGAAATGGTGAAATCAGGCGAACTCAAAGCCCCCATCGTCATTGGTCGCGATCATCTTGATGCAGGGTCCGTGGCTTCCCCCAATCGCGAAACAGAAAGCATGAAGGATGGGTCTGATGCTGTGTCTGACTGGCCATTGTTGAATGCGTTGGTCAACACAGCCTCTGGTGCAACTTGGGTTTCGCTCCATCATGGCGGCGGCGTGGGCATGGGCTTCTCACAACACTCGGGTGTAGTAATTGTTGCAGACGGTACCGATGCGGCAGCCAAGCGCATTGAACGCGTATTGTGGAACGACCCCGCCTCCGGTGTATGGCGTCATGCCGATGCAGGTTATGAATCTGCAATTGAATGCGCCAAAGAACAAGGCCTGCGCCTGCCAACCATTCTCGGAAATTAGGGTGAGATCACGCGCTAAGGCAGTAGTTTTCGATTGGCAAACCCGACGCTCGCTTGCAACTGCGCGCTTGATCGGTAAAAGCAGAGAAGCAAAAAGGGTTTCGACTTGATTGGCCTCAATAGGGCTGATGTGAGCCCGATCAATTTATCGAGGATTATATGGAGCGCGAACGCTTACAAAATTATCTGGATAACGGCGAGAAGGCCATTCCGACATTTACAGATGCGGAGATGCAGCGGCGCCTTGATGCCATCCGAGGTTATATGGCTAATGCCAAAATCGATGCAGCGCTGTTCACCAGCTATCATTGCATTAACTATTACTCCGACTTCCTATTTTGCTATTTTGGTCGCCGCTATGGATTTCTTGTCGATCACAACACCGCCACCTCAGTGAGCGCTGGCATCGACGGCGGTCAACCTTGGCGTCGCACCTTTGGTGGTAAGAACGTGACCTATACCGATTGGCAGAAAGACAATTATTTTCATGCTGTCCGTGGCTTGATTGGCGGCGTCAAGCGCCTGGGGATCGAATTTGATCATATCAACATCGACACATTGAATCTGCTGAAGGCAGAATTCCCGCAAATGGAATTCGTCGATATCGCTGGCCCTTCGATGCGTCTTCGGATGATCAAGTCGACCGAGGAAATCGCCCATATCACCAAGATGACCCGAATAGCTGATATTGGTGGCGCAGCTTGCGTTGAGGCAATTGGCGTCGGCGTTCCTGAACATGAGGTGGCGCTTCATTCTACGGCCACCATGGTGCGCGAGATTGCGAAAGTCTGGCCCCATGGCGAATTGCTTGACACTTGGACTTGGTTTCAGTCGGGCATCAACACCGACGGCGCACACAATCCGGTGACCAGCCGCAAAATCGAAAAAGGTGATATCCTGTCGCTGAATTGCTTCCCAATGGTGGCAGGCTACTATGTGGCACTGGAGCGCACGCTGTTCTCCGAATATGCAAGCGACGAACATATTCGCCTGTGGAAGATAAACTGTGCAGTGCATGACCGCGGAAAGGAGCTTCTGGTTCCCGGTGCCCGTTGCAGCGACATCGCCAAGGAGCTTAACGAGATGTATGCCGCCGAAAACCTGCTGCAATACCGTAGCTTTGGTTACGGCCACTCATTTGGCGTGTTGTGCCATTATTATGGCCGCGAAGCAGGTTTGGAACTGCGCGAAGATTGTGACACGATGTTGGTGCCAGGAATGGTCGTTTCGATGGAGCCCATGATCACTGTTCCTAACCACTTGGCCGGCGCAGGCGGCTACCGTGAGCATGATATTCTTGTAATCACCGATGCGAACAACAAGGGCAATACTAACATCACAGGTTTCGCATATGGCCCTGAACACCTCATTATTAAATCCTAAAAAATGAAATAGTGCAGTCAAAAATTCTCAAATAAAAAAGCGATGATCTTTACTTCCATGGACTCTTGGGACATGTTTAGTTTCAGATTAGAAAATCGAAACGAGGGGCGACACTCCAGTGACTGAGTCAATGGTGCGTTTTGCGAGTGTGCAGAAAAGTTACGACGGCGAAATTCTCGTTGTTAAAAACTTGAACCTTGACATTGCCAAGGGTGAATTTCTGACCATGCTCGGGCCTTCGGGTTCAGGCAAAACTACAACGTTGATGATGCTGGCCGGATTTGAACCAGCTACCCATGGCGAAATTTTTGTGCAAGGCAAACCTATCAACAGCACACCACCGCACAAGCGTGGCATTGGCATGGTGTTTCAGAATTACGCTTTGTTTCCGCACATGACGGTGGCTGAAAATTTGGCTTTTCCACTGCAAGTGCGCAATTTTGGCAAGTCCGACATTGAGGACCGAGTCAAAAATATTCTGAAGCTCGTTGAGCTCCCTGCCATGGCCAGCAGAAGACCTGGCCAACTTTCAGGCGGTCAACAACAGCGCGTGGCAGTGGCGCGTGCTTTGGTGTTTGAACCTGAACTGGTTTTGATGGATGAGCCTCTGGGCGCGCTGGATAAACAGCTGCGCGAGCAGATGCAATATGAGATCAAGCACATTCACGAGCGTTTGGGTGTAACGATTGTATATGTGACCCACGATCAATCCGAGGCGCTCACCATGTCTAATCGCATTGCGGTTTTCAATGATGGCGTGGTGCAGCAGCTCTCCACGCCAGACGAACTTTATGAACGACCGCAGAATTCATTTGTAGCCCAATTCATTGGTGAGAATAATAAACTAAAAGGCACCGTAGCAGACGTCGGCCCAGATAAAATTGCCACAGTAAAACTCGACTCGGGCGATATTGTTAAAGCGCAAGCCATCAATGTTGCAAAGAAGGGTGAGAGAACGCTTCTTTCCATTCGGCCAGAACGCATCGAAATCAATCCATCAGAGAAATCGGGCGTGGTTGCCTTAGATGCCAAGATTGCTGAACTTATTTACTTAGGTGACCATATTCGCGCGCGCCTTGAAGTAGCAGGGCAAAATAATTTTATTGTGAAGGTGCCAAATAAATCGGGACATAAAACTGTGACCCAAGGCGATTTTGTGAAAATTGGCTGGCGCGGCGAGGATTGTCGTGCGCTTGATTTTATGGAGTTTCAAAACTGAGAATTGTGGGTGGTATGAGATTTTTTCTGATGAAATATAGGGGAAATTTATACAACAAAGCGGCGAAAGCTGCCTAGTATCACCTCAAGGGTTTCGCAGAAAATGCGGGATCAATATAATGGGAAAACGTCAACGTAAACTTTGCCAACCGAATTGGCAAAAAATGGAGGGTTAAATGAGAAAACTAACAATTTTAATAGGAGCGTCATTGTTGGCTACAACAGCATTGACGATGTCGGCACAGGCGGGTGACGAACTTACTGTCACGTCATGGGGCGGCGCTTATTCCGCCAGCCAACACAAAGCTTATATCGAGCCATATGTTGCGGCAGGCAACAAAGTCACCGAAACTGAGTATAATGGAGAAGTAGCGAAGATTAAGGCCATGGTGGAAGCCAAAGCTATCACCTGGGACGTGATCGACGTAGATACACCGACTGGTCTTCAAGGCTGTGCTGAAGGTGCGCTTGAAACCATTGATTGGGCCAAGCTTGGCCTTGAAAAATCCAAGTTCATCGGCGGCGATTTGCTTGAATGTGCTGTGCCTACGATCGTTTATGGCACTGTCTATGGATATGACACAACGAAGTTTCCCAATGGCGGGCCAACAACAATCGCTGATTATTTCGACACTGCAAAATTCCCCGGCAAGCGTGGCATGTGGAAGAACCCCACCGTGAATTTGGAAT
>CAXTKN010000079.1:5089-10090 GCA_964244805.1 uncultured Aestuariivirga sp. | reverse complement strand
GGAAATTCTTTATTGTCCACGTAAGGCGTGGTCGGAACCAAGGATTGGCTGCCGAAAAACCGCGTAACGCGCCGCGTGAATTTTTCACCTGCCGTATAAATCGTGCGACGACGCCATTCGCGCATGCGGTGCAACGCCGAGGTATCCTGTGGAGGTGTAATGCTCATAAGATTCTTTCCAAGCACTCTTTCTAGCGCGTTCCTTAACGGCCACCAAGTTGAATTGTTGGCCGTCAAGTCGCAACTTAAAACATCTCAGCTTATGCGGCGTCGTTGGTTTCTTCGTCTTCGACCAGGGCCTTGAGCTCTTCGCGGGTCACTGATTTGTCGGAAACTTTCGCCTTTGACACAATCACATCAACGACTTTCTGCTCAAACAGCGGGCCACGCAGTTCCATCAAGGCGCCGGAGTTTTTACGGTAATAGTCAAACACTTGCTTTTCTTGGCCAGGGAATTGACGGGCGCGGCTGATCAAAGCCTGTTGCAATTCTTGGTCAGCAATTTGCACGCCTTCCTTCTCGCCGATGGTTCCGAGCACAAGGCCCAGACGCACGCGGCGCTCAGAAATTTTCTTGTATTCGTCGCGCGCCTTTTCTTCGGTAGTATCTTCATCCGCGAAAGACTTGCCCGCCTTTTGCATTTCATTGGTCAAAGCGGCCCAGATCGAATTAAACTCAGCTTCAACCAGCTTTTCAGGCAAGTCGAACGAATATTGCTTGTCCATAGCGTCAAGAACATCGCGCTTTAATTTCATTGCGGTCATTTGGCTGAACTCGCGGTCGAGGCCAGTTTTCACCATGTCTTTCAACTTAGCCAAATCCTCAAAGCCCAAGCGCTTGGCAAAATCTTCGTCGATCTTGTTTTCAGCAGGCTGTTGAATGCCCTTCACCTTGACAGCAAACACGGCGGCTTTGCCTGCGAGATTAGCAGCGCCGTAATCGGCCGGGAATGAAACCTTGACTGTCACATCATCGCCAACTTTGGCGTTGATCAGTTGTTCTTCAAAGCCCGGGATGAATTGGTTTGAACCAATTTCCAGTGGAATACCGTCGCCTTTGCCACCCTCAAATTCAACGCCATCAATTGACCCGACAAAATCAATCGACACTTTGTCGCCCTTGATAGCCTTGGCACCTTCGCGGGCATCCGTGAATGTTTTGTACTGATCGCCCAAACGGTTCAGGGCTTCATTGATGTGATCATCAGAGTGACCGACTGTATGCTTGTGCAATTCGATGCCCGAGAAATCCTGAACTTCAAAATCAGGGATTACTTCAGCAGCGAGCGTGAATGACAAGTCAGCCTTGCCGTCCATCACTTCATTTACTTCTTTTTCGTCTTCGGGAAGTTTCACTTCAGGTTGATAAGCAGGCTTCAAATTGCGATCGCTAAAAACTTTGCGTGCATGATCATCAACAGTAGTCTGAATAACTTCGGCCATAACCGATTTGCCATACATGTTCTTCAAGTGAGCAACAGGAACTTTGCCGGGGCGGAAGCCTTTTATTTGGGCTTTGCCAGCCATATCCCTAAGCTTAGCATCCATTTCCTTGGAAAGTTCAGCGGCATTTACAACCACTTTAAACTCGCGCTTCAGGCCGGAATTCAATGTTTCAGTCACTTGCATAATATGTTCTCTGCTTTCAGTTAGGGCCACGCGGGACGAGATGGATATAAGGCCGGTCATGGTGCGGGCGGAGGGACTTGAACCCCCACGAGTTACCCCACAGGAACCTAAATCCTGCGTGTCTGCCAATTTCACCACGCCCGCATCATGTCCGGCCTTAGGCCCCGGGGCATTTCAATCGAGCGGGCTATAGCAGAGGGATTCCATAGATGAAAGCAGAGATTTGTACCAAACTTAGCCGCAGGAGGCTGCCCCCAAGATTGGCCCATTGGTGCCGCGTTGGAGAATAACCGCACAACCGCCGCCGCCATGGGGAACATTAACGCTCACGGGGCTGCCATTCCAAGTGCCAATACTGCGAAGGCCTGAAACCACATGACGATAAGTGACGCTTTTACCGCGATTTTCACCACGTTGGATGGCCACCGTTGAGCTATTGGAGTAGGTTACAAGATAAAGACTGGCTGACCCGCTGCCTGAACCAGCACTTACCGAAATTGATCCGCCATTATTTTTGATATTCACAGCAACTGGCAAACCAGCATTCTGGCCACCCAGTCCGCTGCTTTTGCCATTGACCACAAATTGCGGTGTGAATACTCCTGCTCCGATTGTGCGGTTATAGGCCTCTTGGCGATTGGTGGCAGATTTGCTGGAAAAGGTATCGCGCCATCCCAGATAATCCCAATAATCAACATGCCAAGCTAAAGTGATTACGCCGCCGCTATTCGTAATTTCGCCCAGTGTGCGATCGGCTGGTGGACAATCCGAACAGCCTTGGCTGGTGAATAGTTCAACAACACCTTTTGCTGGGCCACCTGCGATGGCATGTGCAGACATCAAGGTGGTGAGTGCGAGAAATGACAGAGCGAGGTGTTTGCGCATTGTGAACTCCTGATTTGTATGGCCATCTTTTAGGCCTAGAAACTCAACAACTCGAAGTCACATTATGTTGAGGCCTTCGTGCGCAGAGACGTGTAGAAACCAAATCATGACACTCGAGGAGCTCTTTGGAGAAATTAGATCATGTACATTTTGTGCAGCACATCTTCCGTTAGGGCCTCGTCCGATAATCCGCGGTGCAGCGTCAGCGAAAGTCTTGATTATCGGCCAAGCGCCTGGCACTAAAGTTCATGCGTCAGGCGTTCCTTGGGATGATGAGTCTGGAAAAAGATTGCGGAATTGGATGGGTCTAACCCCAGATACTTTTTACGACAATACGAAAATCGCAATTGTTCCCATGGGCTTTTGCTATCCTGGCAAGGGCAAGTCAGGCGATTTGCCGCCAAGGCCAGAATGCGCGCCACTATGGCACGACAGAGTATTGAAGTTTCTGCCGAACATTGAACTCACGGTGCTTATTGGACAATATGCGCAACAGCGCTACCTCCTCGGAAAACACAAGGATACACTTACTGAAACCGTTCAAAATTGGCCGGATTATTTAAAATCAGGCTATTGGCCTATTGTTCATCCATCGCCAAGAAACGCTATTTGGTTGGCACGAAACAAGTGGTTTGAAACCGAAGTCGTACCTGAACTTCAACGCCGCATCGCGGAGGCTCTGAGCTAATGGGCGAGGCGCGCCTTGGAATTTGCAACCGATCGTTTTGAATTTCGAGCAAAATAGTTTGTGAGAGGACGTTCAACAAACATATAAACAACCAGACCAACGGCCACTGCCAAAATGATTGCAACAATTGAGAAAGTCCAAACTGGGAGGTGGCTGCCAATAATTTTGCTCCAAAATTTGCTGATCGGACGTAAGAAAAATGGGTGCACCAAATACAAACTATAGGAAGCATCACCTATCAAAAGCCCTGCACGCCAGAGAGGCTTTGTAACATCAATTTGAGGCCCAAGTGCTCCGGCAATAAACATGAATGCGACAGCCAAAGTCAGAACACCACGATTGATAATATGATTTTCCGGGATAGCATCAAGTGTACCGTGAATATTGTTGATGATAAGGAGACCTACGGCAGAGATGGCAATCAAAAGTCGCGCTTCGGTAACATTCACTCTGAATTCTCGTTTGTATAAAGCAGCAACCAACATCCCGAGGATGAAGTTTAAAATGATGGGGTCGGCCCAGAAGTTTAAAGGCGTTGAAGCCAATATCCCGCTAGCCGCAAAAA
The DNA here is from genome assembly GCA_964244805.1 of uncultured Aestuariivirga sp. Classification (GTDB taxonomy): domain Bacteria; phylum Pseudomonadota; class Alphaproteobacteria; order Rhizobiales; family Aestuariivirgaceae; genus Aestuariivirga. The sequence goes on along the minus strand of CAXTKN010000079.1, from coordinate 6,325 downwards.
TGCCGGTCAGTTGCAACATAGTTGCGCCGGTGAGGAATGCCACGGCGAGCGCCAAGCCGCGTTTGCGATTAAAAAACAGCGCCAATGTAAACACTGCGTAAAACATTATTTCAAGATTAAGTGTCCACCCTAAATTGGCAATTGGGCGAATAAGGCCATTCACGCGCGCCATCGGCCAAAACAGATAGGACGCGGCAATGTAGATGGGGTCATCAACCGGAACGTTGAGCATTGATGGAACAACAAGCGCGCCTGCCACTGCAATTGTGGTCACCAACCAGTATAACGGGACAATACGGATTAAGCGCCTGCGCATAAACTGCGTTGGTGCCCCAGTTTGAGCGAAACTGTTCCAGCTCGTCATGACCATAATGAAACCGCTGATCATAAAAAACAGCGGCACACCAAAAGTGCCTAAAGTAAAATCATAGACACAAGGTTTTCCTGTCGCGACGCAAATGGCAGTCGATTCAATGCCATCATGGTAAAAAACCACTGCCAAAGCTGCAACAGCACGCAAAATCTGGATATTTGGCAGTTTCAACATGGAACACCTTCAGGTCTGCTTCGTTAATGACTGCAACAATGCGTCCAGTTTGGAGATCAAGGATTTCTAAATGGTTATTGCAAACCACGACAATAATTTGGTTTGCGGGAAGCAACAGGCACTCCACATATAAGCTCTTTAGACAAAGGTAAAAAATCGAAATGCTAAAATCTTGGATTAAACTCGTTCAACTGGGTGCTGAAGCACAGCAAGTGATATGGCTAAGGACTATGAAGTTGGCGGCTGGCGGTCCAAAAGCTGACCGCGAGGCAAAGCTAATGGTCAAAGAAAAAATCGACACGGCCCAAAAGGAAACTCTGAAGCTGATGATGGGCGGATCGCCTGAAGCTATGGTTGGAAACTATCGGCGCAAAGTGAAAGCAAACCGCAAACGCCTCAGCAAATAGACTTGGAATTGTATTGAACCCTTCCGCGTGCCATAAATTGAAGGAACGAGGAACCATGATGAAGAAAAGTGCATTAATTGTTTGGGGTGGCTGGGAAGGCCATACGCCTGATCGTTCCGCTGCTGTGGTGCAAGAAATTTTGGAGGCGCATAACTTTGAAGTGCGTACCGAAAGTTCGACGAGCGCTTATCTTGATCCAGCAATTCATAATCTGAATTTGATTGTGCCAATGGTTACAATGTCGACAATCGCTAAAGACGAAGTCGAAAACCTGTGTGCTGC
>CAXTKN010000079.1:0-4989 GCA_964244805.1 uncultured Aestuariivirga sp. | reverse complement strand
TTCGATGGCACGCATTGCGACTTCATTAAAGGTGTTGTGATGCCCGTCGTGTGGAAAAAGGTTTATGGTAAAGCGCGTGTATTTTACTCCGCACTTGGTCATACAGCAGATGAATTTGCTGTGCCGCAGATGAACGAAATCGTGCGTCGCGGCCTGCTCTGGGCAGCACGTTAACTCAAGACGTTTGAGGGCCGATTTCTCGCAACAGTTTTTGCTCCATTGCTTCCCCAAAAGCAGATGAGTTGGCGGTTGGAATCACAAATGAGCCGGGGCCACCAATGACACGGTAGCGGTAATAAGCTTCGATGGTTCTGGAGCCATCAAGGATGGGCAGGCCATTGATTGATATTCCGTTGGCAATTGCTGCACCTCGTGAAGACGCTAAATCACCATCTTCATTTTCTTCACCATCACCTGATATGTCGATCACCTTACGCGCGGCCGTGACAGTAAGCTTCGAGATAAGTGCCGCGCTAAAATCAATTGCCGCAGCTAAACCCGTGCCACCAATTTGCCATTGTCTGGCAGCGGATTCTATTTCCCTTGCTGATTGAAATAGATCTTGTTGGGTAGCTAGCTGTCGCCATTTGATAATGATGCGTTGGCTTTTACGTGTCGACCATTGCACCAACGCAAATGCAATCTTCTGGTTTTCGCCCGACTCTATTGCATCAAGCACATTTGGGTTTCGCAGTGCTTTTGCAATGCCAGACATCTGCAATTGATAATCACCTGCATCGACACTGGAGGAGCAATCCACAGCTAAGACCAATGCAAGATCAACGCTCATTGCAGAATATGCCTTATGTTTTCTTTAACGCGCTCCATGTTGACACAGTAATGCCGAGCGCCACAACCCCTGCTCCTATCCACACCGACAAGGGATAGATTTCACCGAAATAAGTTGCGCCAATGAACAATCCGACAGCGGCAGCAACATAACCAATTTGACTGAGGTAAGTCGGACCGCCGATATGTTGCAGCTGAAAGAACATGAGAAACATGATTGTCGAAACCGCTATCTGCAGCACGATCAGCCCGCCTAATGAAGGCAGCGGGGTTAAATCAAATCCAGTAAAAATAAAGACAGCAACGAGGAAAGGAACGGCACCCAAATTTGTGTATGCAGCTAATGTATCGGGTGCGGCACCTTTTGGCCAAGCTAAACTACGATAGACATTGCCAAAGCCCAGAAAGACGGGGATGAGTAATGCAACAATTATCCAGCCTATTCCATTGGCCTCCAAACTTGTATTTCGACCGAACGTAATGATCAATGCACCGACTAACCCTAAAATAATTCCGGCCAGGCCTCCCAAATTTGGCGGGCGCACGCGCAGAACTATTGAAATCATCGCAGTTGCAACTGGCGAAAGCGCAAACATGACCGCTGCCAGACCACTACCAATTTTTGGAATGACCATGAAAGTCAAAAGATTAGGCATCACATAAGACAAGCAGCCTGAGACTACCGCAAAATTTACCATGCCATAGGAGTTTGATTTTATGGTTTTTCGCAAGCGCGAAATCAGGAACATCGAAATGCCAGCGCCCAACGAAATGATTGCCGCCCAAAGAGCAGGATTAACGCCGTGAGCCAGCGCTAACTTACCAATCGGGAAATTTAGGCCAAGCATTGTTCCAGTACCAAGCAATAGCAGCAATGGTCGGTTCATGTTGATTGTCCGATTTTGGTCAGCAATTCTTCAGCTGTAAAAGTTGAGCCTCCAAATTTGTTAGCCGCATCTCCATGCAGCCAGACGGCGGCACAAGCCGCTTCAAATCCTTGCATGCCTTGGGCTAATAAACCAGTGACTATGCCAGCTAAAATATCGCCGCTTCCGGCTGTTGCAAGGTTAGGTGGCGCATTGGTGTTTATCTTTGCTCTGCCATCTGGGTGAGCAATCACCGTGTCGGCTCCCTTTAAGATAATTATAGCACCGGACAATTTTGCTGCCGCACGCGCGCGTTCAAGTTTTGAGACGAGAGCACTATCAAAAATTCGAGCAAACTCTCCTTCATGTGGCGTCATGACCACAGGTCTATTTGGATTAGCTTCTATCCAATTGAAAAGCAGTCTTGGATTGCTTGAACAAGATGTGATGGCATCGGCGTCCAAAACAACTGCTGCACCGCTCTCCAGAACAGTCTTCACATTTTTCGTTGTCTTAGGTCCAACCGCTGCAGCTGGGCCAATGCACACAGCATTTATGCGCTTGTCTGACAATAGTTTAATCAGATCATTTGTAGTTTTGGTTTCGGCGAGCATGACAGCCGTCAAATGCGAGGCGTGAACCAATAGTGCGTCTGCCTTTCCGCCTATTGTGACCAGCCCTGCCCCAATCTTCAACGCCGCATTTGCAGTTAGCCTTGAGGCGCCAGTTTGAAACTTACTCCCAGAAATAATCAGCGCATGGCCCCTTCGATATTTATGACCGTCGGCGACCAGAGTTGGAAGTTGTGGTTTTCTATTTTCCCACACTCTGATGTCTTTGTGATCAAGCACACCAGTCTGAATTCCGATATCACGCACCACCACTTCACCACAAAGAGTTCTCCCCGGAAACAAAACATGGCCGGGTTTCTTGCGGAAGAACGTAATAGTTAGATCGGCCTTTACGCTTGCTCCTCTGGGGTGCCCGGTCAACCCATCCAGACCTGAAGGTACATCTATGGAAATTACTGGAACGCCAGCGCTGTTAATTGCACCAGCCAAATTTGGTGGAAAATCTCGATTGAGGCCAGCGCCATAAAGCGCATCGATGATCAACTCTGCGCCGCTAATATCATCACCGATAGAAACTGGCCAACCCCAAGATTGGAGATGCCTCGCAGCCACTGCGCCATCGCGCCCTTTGTTTCCCGGGCCACACAGCACCACGGTCTTACGCGCACCATAACGGCGAACGATTTCCTCGGCCACCGCCAATCCGGCTCGATCAATGAGCGTGTTAATGGGAATACCGCAGGTGTCATCGGCCTGCTGCATTTGTTGTGGTGTTAAAAGTTCAGTGCCCGCCGTCATGAACCACGGCCTTGCCCTTTGGCTGGCCGATATCTTTCAAAAGTTTTTCAAACCACTTGGTTTTAGTGTCAAACTCTTTCCCGCCTTTAATGCGGGGAAATTCAATTGTGCGAAGAATTTTTTTCTTGTCATCATCATGACCCACGACGCCGCTCTCGCCTTTCAAGCCCGATTTTACGGCGTGCTTCACCATCATCTTAATCAGCGCCAAATCCTCCTTGTTGGCCTTTGCGGACCTTGCGAAATAGCCTGACTTCTGCACCAAGGTTTTTTCGGCACCCACCAATTCTGCAAAGCGTTTGGCAAACCAAGCGCCCGGATTGATTTTGTCGATCTTCACATGGCCAAAAGCATCACGCTCAGCTTCTTCACCACGGGCGGCCATTTCTGCAACGATGTCGTTAACGCCTGCACCTTCAGACAAAAAGATTGTTACGCAATCCTTTTTGTCCATAATTTTTTTGAGGCGTTTTGTTTCGGATTCCAGATCAATTGCGATCTCTGGCACATAGACGGCATCAATATCTTTGTGCGCCATGGAAAGATTGAGATCAGGAACGAATTTCAGTTTCTTCAAACGCTTCCGGTAAGTCTCGGCGGTTGCAGCCGTCAACCAACCACAATTGCGCCCCATCACTTCATGGATCAAGAGCATCCGCGGGTTGGTGCTTTGCTCATTGATTACATTCTCAAAGAAAATGGCACCCTGCTCTGCCGCAGTGACGGCACCAAGAGTTTGTTGAATTGGGATTACGTCATTATCAACGGTTTTGGGGAGACCGACAACGGTAAGATTGTAATTGTTGGTGGCGAGATATGCAGCCAAATCCGCCGCTGTTGTATTGGTGTCATCGCCACCAATGGTGTGCAAAATAGTTATACCATCTTTCACTAATTGTTCAGCGGCCACATGCAAAGGGTTTTGACCTTCTTGCACCAGACCGCGCTTCACGCAATCCTTCACGTTGGTTAGCTTAACGCGGCTGTTGCCGATTGGCGAGCCACCATGTTCAAGCAAAGTTAAAGCCTGACGACGGGCCGCGGGAGTGACCTTAACTGACCAGCCCTTGAGCAAGCCCATATAGCCATTGCGATATCCAATGATCTCGGCCTTTGGCAGCTTCTTGGAGTATTCATTGATCAAGCCACCCACAGCAGCAGAAAGACATGGTGCAAGGCCACCTGCAGTCAGCAATGCAATTTTATGTTTTTTGGCGGCAACTTTGGCCATGATGGGCGCTCCTCAGAGTTTGATTTGGAGGCTTAGTAGACGACATTGAAGTGTATGGAAAGATCACGGCAATCGAATAATTGTTTCTGGAAACTCCACAATTGTTTTTATGTTGTCGCCAATCCTGATCTCGCCACCGCTCACCACGCGGCAACTCACCCCGCCGCGCCATTCACCAGATAAAGCTTTGCGCAAACCCTTCTGCGCATTCTCCATTTGTTGGCACGGAGAAGTTTGGCCTCTTACTTCAACAACGACATCGCCGATTGCAATCTTTGAACCCCGCCCCCTCGGCAGCACAATTCCGCTCACCAATAAATTGGCGCGTCTGACGGTCCAATCCAAATCTATGCCATCTAATAAAGTGAGCGTTGCTTTCCAGTCTTCAATGGCAAGTATCGTAATTTGCCGCTCGGGGAATTTGCTTCCTTTACAATCCCCCAAGAGCCCTATTTCGGTGGAAATAGTTGCACTTTGCGATTTCTCCATCGGTGCGCGCGATTTGCCTCGCCTTGCAATGCCGATAATTATGCTCATTTTTCAATCATGTTGCCTAAATTATAAACATAGTATTTCAAAATATCACCGAGACGTAGTATAAGTTATTGATATTGTTCACCGCACAATTGGCACACCCTGTGCAAAGGCGCATAGACAGCAGCAAAGGCCACATACTCCATGAAAAAAATCGAAGCCATTATCAAGCCATTTAAGCTTGATGAAGTCAAAGAAG
>CAXTKN010000078.1:0-10159 GCA_964244805.1 uncultured Aestuariivirga sp. | reverse complement strand
ATGCCGCGCTATGCTGAGCTGATTTATTATGGTTTCTGGTTTGCGCCTGAGCGCGAGATGTTGCAGACCATGATTGATAAATCTCAAGAGCATGTGGAAGGCACGGTTCGCTTGAAGCTTTATAAGGGAAACGTGATTGTAGTCGGGCGCAAGTCTATCAAGTCGCTTTATAAAAATGATCTGGTGACGTTTGAAGATGACCGGGGCGCTTATGACCAGAAAGATGCGGCTGGGTTTATTCGGTTGAATGCTCTCAGGTTGCGGACGCTGGCGGCACGGAAACGGAATTCTTAACCGTCATCGTTCCTTCTCAGAAACGTAATTTTTAGTTCAAGCCACTGTCACGTGGTGGAGTCATCGTCTTAATCCTAATTCAAGGAGAATGATGATGAATGCTCGCTTCACACGACGTGGTTTGTTGAAAGCTTCGGCTGCTACTGGTTTCTCATTTGCGATGCCTGCCATTAGCCGGGCGCAAAGCCGCCCGATGTTTACACATGGTTTGCAATCAGGCGACGTGGATCAATCCTCTGGCATGGTGTGGGCGCGCGCTGACCGCCCCGCCAAAGTTCATTTTGAATACGCAACGACCGATAGTTTTAAAGATTCTGTGAAACTGCCACCCTTGCACGCTTTGCCAGAAGATGATTTTGCGGTGAAACGTTTGCTCGCCGATTTACCCGCTGACCAAGATATTTTCTACCGGGTGATGCTGGCTGATCTTTCTGATGTGAACAGCATGAGCGAACCCATGGTCGGCCGCTTTCGCACAGCGCCATCTGCCAAGCGCACGGTGAACTTTGCATGGTCTGGCGACACGATGGGCCAAGGCTTCGGCATTAATGAAGGCGAAAGCGCCATGCTGACTTATGCCGCCATGGCCAAGCATAATCTCGATTTCTTCATTCATTCTGGTGATACGATTTATGCTGATGGCCCAATTGCTGCGGAGAAAGATGTTCCAGGCGGCGGCAAGTGGAAAAGCAATGTGGCTGAAGGCGTTGAAAAAGTGGCCGAGACATTGGCTGAATATCGCGGCCGCTGGAAATATAATTTGATGGATAAGAATATGCAGGCCTTTAATTTGGCTGTGCCTACTTTCTATCAATGGGATGATCATGAAGTGATCAACAATTGGTCCGACTCTAAAAATATTATGGCTGATGATCGCTATAAGGAAAAATCTGTGCAGCTGTTGCGGGCCCGTGCAGCACGCGCTTTCCATGAGATGACGCCAATCCGTTATACACCTGCAGAGCCCGGCCGCGTTTACCGCAAGATTGCTTACGGGCCGACATTAGATGTGTTTTTTATTGATCTGCGCAGCTACCGCAACGCCAATGGCTCTAATCTTGAGACCGAGATTGATGCAGCGCGCATGATGGGTGCTGCGCAAGTGGCTTGGCTTAAGAGCGAACTTAAAGCCTCAAAAGCCACATGGAAAGTGATTGCCTGCGATATGCCGATCAGCCTGGTGGTGTGGGATGATTTCAAGAACAAGAAGGGCTTTGAAGCGGTGGCCAATAATGACGGCGGTGCACCTTTGGGGCGCGAGCTTGAATTTGCCGATCTGTTGAAGTTCATCAAGACTGACAACATCACCAACACGGTTTGGTTCACTGCGGATGTGCATTATACAGCGGCGCATTATTACGATCCGAACAAGGCCAAATTCCAAGACTTCAACCCGTTCTGGGAGTTTGTATCAGGCCCACTGCATGCCGGTTCCTTTGGCCCTAATGATCTTGATGCAACATTTGGCCCTGAGCTTAAATTCTATGCCGGCCCTGCCAAAGGCCAAGAGCAAAACCAACCGCCATCAGCGGGTCTGCAATTTTTTGGACTGGTGGAAATTGACGGCAGCACTGAGCAGATGACCGTGCGTCTGATGAACCGTGATGACAAAGAACTTTACAAGCAGGTTATTGACCCTGTGCGCAAAGCCTAAATTACATAAGGCACAAAAACCAGGGCGCCGATGATTGCGGCGCCCAATGCTGCAACCAGCACGCTGCCAGCGGCCACGTCTTTGGCGGTTCCGATCAGGCGGTGGTGTTCTGGATGCAGTGCATCGCAGACAGATTCAACTGCGGTGTTCATGGCCTCTGCGGTCCAGACCAAAGTGATGGCCAAGACCAACCAGCGCCAATCTGCGAGCGATACGTGAAGATAGACGCCTGCTGCGATAACACAACTTGCTGTAAAGCTATGGAACCACATGGCGTGCTGCGTGCGAAACACATAGGCTAAGCCTTTGACAGCATAACCGAAGGCTTTCGTGCGACTTATTACGCCAAATGGTGGTCTTTCCATCATGCTAAATCTTTAAGCTCCGCCAAAATCGCTTCGCCCATCTGGGTGGTGTTGGTATTTGCTGGCACATCTCCGGCAATGTCTTTGGTGCGCAGGCCCTTGGCCAGAACGGCGGAGATGGCTTGGTCGAGTTTGTCTGCCCATGCGCCCATGTTAAAGGAATAGCGTAAGCACATACCGAAACTAGCAATCATAGCGATGGGGTTGGCCGCACCTGTTCCTGCAATGTCAGGGGCAGATCCATGCACGGGTTCATAAAGCGCTTTGCGGCGTTTGGTTTTTGGATCGGGTGCGCCCAAAGATGCAGATGGCAACATGCCGAGCGAGCCTGTGAGCATGGCGGCCACATCTGACAGCACATCGCCGAACAAGTTGTCGGTTACGATGACATCATATTGCTTGGGCCAGCGCACCAGCTGCATGGCGCAATTATCGGCCAACACATGTTCAAGCTGGGCTTCTGGATATTCATTGGCGTGAATGCGGGTGACGATCTCGTGCCAGAGCACGCCCGTCTTCATTACGTTGCGCTTTTCAGCTGATGACACTTTGTTTTTGCGAGTCTTGGCCAGTTCGAAGGCAACACGTGTGATACGTTCGATTTCGAATGTGTCATAGACTTGCGTATCAATGCCGCGCTTTTGGCCATTGCCCAGATCAGTGATTGTTTTGGGTTCGCCGAAATAAACCCCGCCCGTGAGTTCGCGCACGATGAGGATGTCGAGGCCTTCGACGACATTACGCTTTAGTGATGAGGCATCGGCCAGTGCTGGATAACAAATGGCGGGGCGTAAATTGGCAAAGAGGCCCAAGTCTTTACGCAAGCGCAGGAGCCCTGCTTCGGGGCGCACATCATAAGGCACCTTATCCCATTTCGGGCCGCCCACTGCGCCGAAGAGAACGGCATCAGCGGCCTGAGCCTTGACCATGTCTTCTTCTGAAATGGCTTTGCCATGGGCATCATAGGCGCAGCCGCCCACTAAACCACGGTCGGTCTTGAAATTGGCAATACCCTGCTTGGTGAACCAGGCTAATATTTTTTCCACCTCCGCCATCACTTCAGGGCCAATGCCATCACCGGGGAGGAGGAAGAGGTTATAGGTGTTCATGGGGCTCTCGCTGGATTTGAATTTAGCGCTGGACTAGCGGTTTAGGTGATTTGTGGCAAGTGAGGCGGCGCTAGCGCACCGATTCAGCCTCCCGATCTCACATCGTTAAAAGGGAGTAAGCTGGTACCTAAAAATACTTATGGTTGCATTTGTATTCTATTAGATTTTTTAGTGCAAAAGAGCTGCAATCGAGGGATGTATCGCGATGAAATGCCGTCTTATTTATAAACATATGCTTGAACGAGCTTTATTTTACTTCGTCTCTGAGAGTGGCAATATGGCCATCGTTACGGCTTTTGCTAGTGTCGCATTGTTTGGCGCAGCAGGCATGGCTATTGACATGGCCTCGATTGCAAAAGATCAAGGCAAATTACAGGCCATTGCCGATAATGCCGCTTTAGGAGCCGCAAAAGAAATTATTGTAACATCCTCTAAGAACACGATTGAAGCCGCTGCCAAAACATTGATCAATGCCGGTGAAAAAGAAGTCTTTGCAGCCGAGGAGGGAAAACTCTTATCGGAAACGAGTGTGGATCTGAGTCGCAGAACCATCCGCGTGAAACTCAGCTTGCCGCAAAAGAATTTTTTCGGAAGTTTTATAGGGCAGGATAAAACCGAGATTTCCGTAAGTGCCACGGCTGCCGTAACACCCGGTGATAAATTGTGCGTTCTGAGTCTGGATCAGCGTAGTTCTGATGCCATTGCACTTACGGATTCTGCCCGTATTACGGCTGTTGACTGCGACGTCCAGTCAAACTCAAACAGTCCAAGTGGCATCACGGCGTGGAATGCGTCTTGGATAAAATCTGCAACCACATGTTCGGTGGGAGGATATCAAGGGGGTGCATCGAACTTTGTACCGAGTGTGATTTCAGACTGTCCTATAATCACTGATCCTTTGGCCAGCCGTGCTGCACCCACTATTGCTTCCAAAAATTGTGACTTCACGGACTCTCAAGTCAGTGGAGGTAAAGCAACTCTTTTACCCGGTGTCTATTGTGGTGGTTTGAACATAAGCGCTGGAGCGAATGTGACTTTTTCACCGGGTATTTATGTGATGCGCGACGGTATTTTCCAAGCCAGCAATGGATCAAGCCTGTTTGGCAAAGATGTCGGGTTCTATTTGTCCGGCAACAATGCAACTTTCAAATTTAACACCCAGTCGAAAGTGGAACTCTATGCGCCTGTTTCTGGCGAAATGGCGGGGCTTCTTTTCTTCAGTGACCGTAGTAGCTCAGAACGGTTGCAGCAGATCAATTCGGAATTTGCACATCAATTGGTCGGTACGATTTATTTGCCCAACGATATTTTTCAGATTGCAACCAACACTGTCGTTGCCGATCAATCAGCTTACACGGCGATTATTTCGAAACGGATTGTTTTAAATCAAGCCCCTAACCTTGTGTTGAACGCAAATTATGGCGCAACCAATGTTCCGGTTCCTGATGGAGTTGCGACAACGGCGGGTGCTGTTTTGGTCAAATGATGCGCGATTGAATGTTCTGCACATTCTGCAGCAAATTATGCCCACAAAAACTCATTTCACCTCTTCAACATGTTTCACCTGATAAGGCATTAACGCGTCATCTTCTTGCACTGAAACATATTCGCTGACTTTGAATATATGATCGCCAAAGCGATAGCCTGATTCATCGTCTTCGGCGTCGCTGTGGATGTCATAGTGAAAGGCCCATGATCCGCCCGGTTTGCGGATCAGGTGGCCGATGTCGTCTTCATCTTCATCTTTTCGAAAGCGGCGAACCCGGCAGTTGGTTTTCAGTTTGTGAAAGGCCTCAATGTCGATCCTTCCATCTGGCTTTAATGGCGCTGTGAATTCATAGCCAATGTCGCGCGAACCTTCGAGATACTCTTTGGTGCGCGCGAGTTCTAATCTAATTTTGCTGAGCATGACCCACCTCAATGTGACATGAGGACGGGGCGGTCCAGATTATGGAGCACATATTGTGTAGCGCCTCCAAAGATCCATTCCGTCAAGCGCATATGGCCATAAGCACCGAGAACCAAAAGTCCGGCCCCATGATCACGCGCGGCAAGCAGCAGGGTTTCACCCGGGTTCTTGCCACCTGATGCCACATTTACCACTTCGCATTTCACCCCGTCGCGGTCCAAGGTCTCGGCAATATTGGCACCGGCGATTGGGCCGCCAGGGGAAATATCGACCGTCACAATCTTTGTGTGCTTTGCGTGTTTCATAAATGGTAATGCATCAAATGCGGCGCGTGCGGACTCGCGACTGTCATTCCAACCAAGCATGACATCTTCGAATTTGATTTCGGCATTTCCCTTGAATGGCAGGATCAAGACCGGGCGGCCTGCTGCAAGCACCACTTGCTCGACAAAATCAGATTCAACGCTGTTGCCTTTTTCGCGATTTGTAGCGGAAAGGACGATCAGATCAACATTACGGCTGTTGTCGATCACGTCCGTTGCAATGTTTGGCTGGCTCGAATCGACCACGCGCAGGTCAAACGTCAAGCTGTCGGCCTTCATTGCAGCTTCAAAATCTGTTCGGATTTTAGGCAGCTGGTTGAGAAAGTAATTGCGAGTGCCATCGAATACACCAGCACTCATGCCCATGCCGTCAGACGGATAGACTTGAACTCCGGGAATCACATAAAGCCCAGCGATGTGCGCTTTAAACTTTACACCCAATTGGCGGGCGGCTGCGATAAGCTGTGGCGCGCGTTCGATTTCATTGAGACAAAGCAAGATGGTTCTGTAAGCCATGATCGTCCTCCATATGAGATGAGCAATCTGTTTCCCAATGGATAGAAACGCGCTGATGAAGGAAAGGTTCCGGAGTGTTAAGTGGTTGGCCTCGCTTATCGGCTATTGCGAGAAATATTGCAGTCCTTGATCGGAGTTGACGCGCGTGCTATACATGTATAGCAAATAAGTTGGAGTAAAATTATGCTTGCTATCAGACTTCCAAAAGAACTCGAAGATCGTCTTGCTGACATGGCCAAGAAGACGGGGCGGACGAAGACATTCTATGCCAAAGAGGCCATTATTAATTATTTAGAAGATTTGGAAGACAGCATCATTGCGGAGAAAGCTTGGAATGAATTCGAAAAAAGCGGCAGAAAAACGATCCCCTTTGCTGACGTGTTAAAGCGCTATGGCATGGACGATTGAATTTTCAGAACTTGCTAACAAACAGATCGACAAGCTCGATCCCGCCGTTGCTAGGCGAATATTACAATTCCTAAAAACGAGGGTAATGAATGCTGATGATCCAAGCAGTCTTGCGACGCGCTTGAAGGGGCCCGAAAACTTTGGGAAATGGCGCTATCGTGTAGGAGACTACCGACTCATCGTAAGCTTCGACAAAGCAGTCATCACGATCTACATCATCGAAATCGGCCACCGTCGCGAGATTTATCGCTAACTCACTCCGCAGCCTTCACACTCATCGGATTGTTTGGATGCATGGTCCAGTTTGCATAATCCTTGCCGATCTTCTTACCCGTTCTTGCATCCACACCTGATGTTTGCTGCACCATAGTGATGCAGTTTTGCACGGGGCAGACTTCGACGCAGAGATTGCAGGCTACGCATTCATCATCCATCACTTCGAAGTGGCGAACACCGTCTTTCATGTTGGAGATGGCTTGGTGCGAGGTGTCTTCACAGGCGGCGTAACATCTTCCGCATTTGATGCAGGCGTCTTGGTCGATCTTGGCTTTGGCGATGTAGTTGAGATTGAGATACTGCCAATCGGTGACATTGGGCACAGCGCGGCCCCGAAAGTCTTCGATTGTCGCGTAACCTTTCTCGTCCATCCAGCGCTCAAGGCCTGATTTCATTTCTTCAACAATTTTGAAGCCATAGGTCATGGCCGCTGTGCAGACCTGCACATTGCCGGCGGACATTGAGATGAACTCTGCTGCATCACGCCAGGTGGAAATCCCGCCGATGGCTGAGATGGGTTTGCCTTTGGTTTCATTATCGCGAGCAATTTCAGACACCATGCTGAGTGCAATGGGTTTGACTGCCGGGCCGCAATAGCCGCCATGGGAGCCTTTCCCATCAATTGATGGCATCGGCGAGAAACTATCGAGATCGACATGCGTGATCGAGTTGATCGTGTTGATGAGTGAAACAGCGTCTGCGCCACCTCTGAAGGCGGCTCGCGCTGGATGACGCACATCGGTTATGTTGGGTGTGAGCTTCACGATCACCGGCAGCCTCGAATGTTGTTTGCACCAACGTGCTACCATTTCGATGTATTCTGGCACTTGGCCGACAGCCGCGCCCATGCCACGTTCCGACATGCCGTGCGGGCAACCGAAATTAAGCTCAACGCCATCGCATTCCGTATCTTCAACTTGCTTTAAAATCTTTTTCCAAGGTTCTTCCTCGCAAGGCACCATAAGCGAGACGACCATGGCGCGGTCTGGCCATTCGCGTTTTACTTTTTTGATTTCTTGTAAGTTGATTTCAAGCGGGCGATCAGTGATCAATTCGATATTGTTGAAGCCCAAGAGACGACGATCGGCACCATGGATTGCGCCATAGCGCGGGCCATTGACGTTCACCACAGGCGGACCTTCTTCGCCAAGGGTTTTCCAAACAACACCACCCCAGCCCGCTTTGAAAGCGCGTACGACATTGTATTCTTTATCTGTCGGAGGCGCCGAAGCAAGCCAGAATGGGTTTGGCGATTTTATACCGACGAAGTTTGAGCGAAGGTCTGCCATGGTGTCTCCTTACGCGGTCAAGAATGAGTGAATAGATTCAGCAGCCCGCCTGCCATCGTCAACGGAGGCTACCGTCAAATCTTTCCCGCCAGCGATGCAATCACCGCCGGCCCAAATGCCTTTGACCGAGGTGCGCTTTTCAGCATCAACTTTGATGCGGCCTTGGTCGAGCGCAATGGTGCCGCTTGTGACGTCGATATAAGTTTGGCCGATGGCTTTGAAAATCATGTCCGCTTGGATTTCGAATTTTTCGCCAGTGCTGGTGTTTTCGCATTTAAGGCCAATGACATTGCCAGATTTTACCAAGACTTTTTTAGGTGCTACCCACTGCTTGATGTTCACACCCTTTGTCTGCGCCAATTCTTGCTCGTAAGGGCTGGCCTTCATATGTTCCGCACCACGGCGATAAATGACAGTGACGTTTTCAGCGCCCAATAATTTTGACTGTACCGCAATATCAATGGCCGTCATGCCGCCACCGATGACCACGACGTTGCGGCCGATTTTGAGTTTTGAGGGGTCTTTGGCTTGACGCAGATCAGAAATGTAATCAACTGCATCCGCGATACCATCCGCGTCTTCATTTTTTGCGCCAAGCGCATTCACACCAGAAAGCCCCAGCCCCAAGAACACCGCATCATAATCTTTTTGCAAATTGGCGAGCTTGAGCTTTTTGCCGAGTGCCATTCCATGTTCGATTTTGATGCCGCCAATGGACAGAACAAAATCAACTTCCTTGGCTGCAAAATCATCAACAGATTTATAAGCCGCAATACCATATTCATTAAGCCCGCCAGATTTTTTGCGGGCCTCAAAAATTGTGACGTCATGGCCGTGCATCGACAAGCGGTGCGCACAAGCGAGGCCTGCCGGGCCAGCGCCAACGACCGCAATTTTTTTGCCAGATGATTGGGCGCGCGTGAATGGGTGCTTCTCGCCTATCGCTTGATCGGTGGCATAGCGCTGGAGCAAACCGATCTTCACAGGTTTGCCTTCCGCGTGTTCACGTACACAGGCTTCTTCACATAAAGTTTCAGTGGGGCACACCCGGGCGCACATGCCACCTAAAATGTTTTGATCAAAAATGGTTTTGGCGGCCGATTTTGGATGGCCCGCCTGAATTTCACGGATGAATAAGGGAATATCAATCGAGGTGGGGCAGGCCTTCATGCAAGGCGCGTCGTAACAGAAATAACAGCGGTCAGATTCGACCAGTGCTTCATGTGCGTTTAGAGGTGGATGCAGGTCGACAAAATTCACTGCATATTGCGCTTTGGGCAATCGTTGTGCTGCAATGTCTGGAGTTCTAGCTGGTGCCATATTCGTCTCCCGTGCCTGTTTTGATGATGATTACAGATTTTGTTCAAATGGTCAAATTTCTAAAGATGGACGAAAGGTGTGGGCCTTGATATGAAATGTATGACAATTGAAATTGAAGGCCTTCACAATGACCAAGACTCCCAAAAAGCCCTTGAAACTGCGCTCGCAAAACTGGTTTGATAATCCAGATAATGCCGACATGACAGCGCTGTATTTGGAGCGTTATCTCAATTACGGCTTCACCCGGGGCGAGCTGCAGGGGGCAAAACCGATTATCGGCATCGCGCAGACCGGATCTGATCTATCACCTTGCAATCGTTCGCATGTGGAGTTGGCCAAGCGAGTGCGCGATGGCATTATAGCGGCAGGCGGTATTCCTCTCGAGTTTCCGATTCATCCAATTCAGGAAACGGGCAAGCGGCCTACGGCTTCGCTTGACCGGAACCTTGCCTATTTATCGTTGGTTGAAGTTCTTTATGGCTATCCGCTGGATGGTGTGGTTTTGACCATCGGTTGCGACAAAACTACGCCTGCTTGCTTGATGGCGGCAGCCACGGTGGATTTACCGGCCATTGCTTTATCTTCCGGCCCGATGCTGAATGGCGATTACAAGGGCCAGCGCACGGGTTCGGGCACCATTGTCTGGATGGCGCGTGAAAAATTGGCGACGGGCGAAATCGATTATGATGGGTTTGT
>CAXTKN010000077.1:5102-10178 GCA_964244805.1 uncultured Aestuariivirga sp. | reverse complement strand
GCATCGGTTTTGTTTGGTGCCTTTTGGGGTTTGGTTCCTGGCTATTTGCAAGCCAAGCGCGGCAGCCATATCGTGATCACCACGATCATGTTTAATTTCATTGCGTCAAGCTTGATGGTTTATCTGATCAATTATTGGTTCCGCCCCATCGGCAAGATGGCGGTCGAAAGCCGTGAAGTTACTGGTGCATATATTTTGAGTTTCCGCGAAATTGCGCGGCAGTTTTTTGATTATAAATATCCGGCCTCACCCCTTAACCTCACGGTCTTCCTCGCCTTCTTCGTGGCGTGGGCTGTGTGGTATTTCTTATGGCGCACCAAGCTGGGTTATGAAATCCGCGCCGTGGGATTAAACCAAGATGCGGCCGTCTACGCAGGGATAAAGCCACAACGCATTATCATGATCGCCATGGCTGTGTCTGGCGGCCTTGCTGGGCTTGTTGCCGTGAATGAAGTGCTCGGCGCACAACACCGTTTGCTTTTGGAATACGTGCAAGGTGCAGGCTTTGTGGGAATCGCCGTTGCACTCATGGGCCGCAATCATCCGATTGGCATTGTTTTAGCGGCCATGTTGTTTGGTCTCCTCTACCAAGGTGGAACCGAGCTTTCATTTGCCAAGCAACATATCAACCGCGATATGGTGGTGGTCATTCAAGGTCTCATCATCTTGTTTATGGGCGCTCTCGAAAACGCTTTCCGCCCCTATCTCACAGCACTGTTTTTCAAGGCGGATGATTGATGTTCGACATTTTTCTCAGTGCCGAAACTCTATCATCGACCATCCGCATGTCGGTGCCTTTGATCTTTGCCTGTCTTGCTGGCCTATGGTCGGAGCGTTCCGGCATTGTTGATATTGGCCTTGAAGGCAAAATGCTGGCAGCAGCTTTCACTGCGGCTGCGGCAGGCGCATATTTTCAATCACCTTGGATTGCATTATTACTCGCCATCGGCGTGAGCATTTTGTTTTCACTGGTGCATGGCTATGCCTCGATCAATCAACGTGGCAATCAGGTTGTCTCAGGTGTGGCCATCAACATGCTGGCGGCGGGCTTGGCCGTCGTGCTTGGCAATGAATGGTTCAAGGAAGGTGGTCGCACGCCGCCTTTGCCACCAGAAGCGCAATTTCCAATTTTTCACATGCCGGGTTTTGATGCCATCCAGTCTATTCCTTTGATTGGGCCTTATCTCAATATTGTTTCGGGTCATTCGGTATTGGTCTATCTCGCCTTTGTGTTGGTTCCCGTGACCGCATGGGCCTTGGCAAAAACCCGTTTTGGTTTGAGGTTGCGAGCGGTCGGCGAAAACCCGCATGCGGTCGATACGGCTGGCATCTCGGTTGCCAAATTGCGCTATCAGGCGGTTATCATCGCAGGGATCTTATGTGGCTTTGCTGGCACTTATTTGTCGGTTGCTCTGCAAGGTTCATTTGTCCGCGACATGTCGGCAGGCCGTGGCTTCATGGCGCTGGCCGCTTTAATCTTCGCCAATTGGCGGGCTTGGCCTTCAATGTGGGCCTGCCTGCTGTTTGGTTATTTGCAGGCCGTTGGTTTGCGCATGCAAGGCTACAAGATTGGTGATGTTGAAATCCCCGTGCAGTTCATCAACATGCTGCCTTATGTGATGACCGTCGTGTTGCTGGCAGGCTTCATCGGCAAATCGATTCCACCGCGCGCTTCTGGTATTCCCTATACAAAGGATCGCTGATGGATGATTTGATTAAAGCCGCCAAAGCCGCGCGCACCACAGCGCATGCACCTTATTCAAAATTCCATGTTGGTGCCGCCATGCGCGACGAACAGGGCCGCGTGTTCGGTGGCTGCAACATCGAAAACGCCGCCTATCCGCAAGGCTGGTGTGCTGAGCCTTCAGCTATTGCAGCCCTTATTACAGCAGGCGGCAAGCGTGTGACCGAAGTTGCGGTCATGGGTAATGGCGATACGCTGTGCACACCTTGCGGTGGCTGCCGCCAGAAGATCCGCGAATTCGCTAATGGTGATGTAAAGATTCATTGTTGCACTGAAGAGGGCAAACTCATTCGCAGTTTTACATTAGAAGAATTATTGCCATTTTCATTCGGGCCGGAGAATTTAGCATGAGTGACCTTGTTTCTAAATTTGCGGGTCGCAAACCTAAGTCGGCTATCATTCTCGGCTCAAGCCTTGGCGCGTTTGCTGATTCCGTTCAAAATGCAATCCGCATTCCCTATCGTGAACTCCAAGGTTTTCCTGTCCCTAAAATTTCCGGCCATGCGGGTGAACTCGTTGTGGGCACTGTTGGTGGCAAAGAGATTGCGGTGCTCGCGGGACGTGCGCATGCTTATGAAAGTGGCAACGCAGCGGTGATGCGGCCAGCTATTGAAGCCTTAAAAAATGCTGGGATTGAAAATTTGATTCTCACCAACGCGGCAGGCTCACTTGACCCTGCCATGCGCCCCGGTTCAATCATGCTGATTGAAGATCATATCAATCAATCAGGTATGAACCCGCTGATTGGCAAGCATGGCGATGAAAATTTTGTTCCGATGACCAATGCATATGATCCGGAGTTACGTGCCAAGATCATTGCTGCGGCTGAAGCCGAAAAACTGACGCTTCATAAGGGTGTTTATGTTTGGTATTCTGGCCCTTCGTTTGAAACACCGGCTGAAATTAAAATGTTCCGGATGATTGGTGGCACGGCGGTTGGCATGTCCACAGCGCCTGAAACGATTTTGGCGCGGCGTTTCGGTTTGAAGGTGGCTGGACTATCAGTGATCACCAATTTGGCCGCGGGTATTGAGGGTGCATCACCCAGCCATGCTGAAACAAAATCCGAAGGGGCCAAGGCCTCGGCACGCATGGGTCAATTGCTCACGCGCTTTTTTAGTGACCTCTAATGCTGCCGCAAGAAATCATTCGCAAGAAACGCGATGGCGCACCGCTCACCAGAGATGAAGTGCGCGAATTCATCAGTGGGCTGACGAATAATACAATCTCCGAAGGCCAAGTTGCGGCTTTTGCCATGGCGGTGTTTTTTAAAGGCATGAGCGCTGAAGAAGCTGTGGGCCTCACGCTTGCCATGCGTGATTCCGGCACTGTGCTCACATGGGATATGCCGGGGCCGGTGGTCGATAAACATTCGACGGGTGGGATCGGTGATAATATCTCTTTAATGTTGGCACCAATGCTTGCTGCGTGTGGCTGCTTTGTGCCGATGATTTCAGGGCGCGGGCTAGGACATACGGGCGGAACACTCGATAAGTTGGATTCGATTCCGGGTTATACAACACAGCCTGATCTTGCACTTTTCCGCAAAGTGGTGCGCGAGGCGGGCTGCGCTATCATCGGCCAGACGGCAGATTTAGCGCCTGCCGATAAGCGGCTTTATGGCATCAGGGATGTGACGGCCACGGTTGAATCTGTGCCACTGATCACCGCGTCAATTTTATCAAAGAAGCTGGCGGCGGGTTTGCAACACTTGGTCATGGATGTGAAAACCGGGTCAGGTGCATTCATGGCCAAGCATGAAGATGCTGTGACATTGGCTAAGAGTTTGGTCAGTGTTGCCAATGGCGCGGGCCTCAAAACGACGGCATTGATCACCGATATGGATGAGCCACTGGCTTCTGCTGCTGGCAATGCATTGGAAGTGGCACATGCCGTTGAGTTTCTGAAAGGCCGATTGATCAATAGACGTGTTGAGGCGATCACATTGGCGTTAGGTGCCGAGCTTATGTTGAGCGCTGGCATTTCCTCAACGCTTGAGGATGGAGCAAAGCAACTTGCCGCAACGATCACGTCGGGTCTTGCTGCGGAGCATTTCGCCAGAATGACAGCATTGCTTGGTGGGCCTAAAGATTTTATGGAACGGCCCGATCACTATATGAAGTCAGCCATAATCATCCGCCCGGTTTATGCAGATGATGAAGGTGCGGTTTGCAAAATCGAAACCCGTCAGCTCGGACTTGCTGTGATTGAACTTGGCGGAGGACGGTTGCGTGCGGATGATAAAATTGATCATGCAGTGGGTCTCAGCAATCTGCTCGGTAAAAACTTCCGCGCTGATATGAATATGCCGCTGTGCATGATTCATGCGCGAGATGAGACGAGTTTTGATCGTGCAGCTCATATTGTCAAGGCGGCTTACACAATCGGTGATGTGGTGAAGGAAACACCGCCCGTGATTGAGCGCATCACGGCATGAGCAGGGCATTTTTATTCGTGATGGATTCCGTCGGCATTGGTGGTGCGCCAGATGCCGCGAAGTTTGGTGATGAGGGTTCCAATACACTTGGCCACATCTCTGATCATATGAAACTCAATATTCCGAATTTAATTTCATTGGGCGTTGCCAAGGCCGTTAAGGCAGCGAGCGGATCGGAGCACGGCCTTGACGCTAATGCACCTGTCAAAGGTGGCTGGGGCTATGCCGTGGAAGTTTCACAGGGCAAGGACACCATCACGGGGCATTGGGAAATGGGTGGCGTGCCCTTGCAATTTGCCTGGGGTTATTTCCCGCAGACCGTTCCGGCTTTTCCGCAAAGGCTAATGGATGAAATTATCACCCGCGCCAAATTGCCGGGCCTGCTCTGCATGGCCCATGCTTCGGGCACCCAAGTGATTGAAGATTTTGGCGAAGAGCATATTCGTTCTGGTAAACCGATCATCTACACAAGTGGTGACAGTGTTATTCAAATAGCCGCGCATGAAACGCATTTTGGTTTGCAGCGGCTTTATGATGTTTGCAAAATTGCGCGTGAGCTGACCTACGCAATGAATATCGGCCGGGTGATTGCACGGCCGTTTATAGGTGAAAGCGCAATGACATTTGCGCGCACTGGCAACAGGAAAGACTATGCCATCACACCGCCGACACCGAGCCTCCTCAAAGTGTTGACTAATGCGGGCCGTGATGTGGTTTCGGTTGGCAAGATCGGCGATATCTACGCGCATGTGGGCACAGGCCGCGAGATGAAGGTATCCGGCAACCCCACCCTGATGCAGACCACATTGGACGCCATGGACAGCGTGAAAGACGGCGGGTTCCTGATGACCAACTTTGTTGATTTTGATACCAATTATGGCCACCGCCGCGATCC
>CAXTKN010000077.1:0-5002 GCA_964244805.1 uncultured Aestuariivirga sp. | reverse complement strand
TCTGCCCGCTTCAACACCGCCTGCAAAACATCCTTCACACCGATGGCACCTGCAAAAGTGCTGTCGTCATTAAACAGTGCCACGGGTGCGGTTTCAGATCTATGCATGGCCAGCATTACGGTTTTGAGCGACGTGCCGGGTGTGGCCCAGAAGACCGGCTTTGATTTTGCGTCCACCACTTTTTCAGCCTCAGTACAAGGCACCCACGTGGCTTTCTCGTTATCGCGTTCAACGGTTGTCACTTTATTTGTTTTATCTAATTTAAAGCGTGTGGTCTTGCGGCGATCAAGCCATATCCAACCGCCCGTGTCTTTGACAAGCTCGTGGGGGCCGCGCATGACATTCCATGCCGTGAGAACTGAAAGTGGATTTACGTTAGCGATGAACTCACTGACATAGGCATTGGCCGGACGCAGCACGATGTCCTCAGGACGGCCTGATTGCACGATGCGCCCACCTTCCATGATGGTGATGGTGTTGCCGATTTTTAAAGCTTCTTCGAGATCGTGGCTCACGAAAATGATGGTCTTCTTCAATTTCTTCTGCAGCTGCAAAAGTTCATCTTGCAACTTTGTGCGGATCAAAGGATCAAGCGCTGAGAAAGGTTCATCCATCAGTAGAATTGGTGCTTCCGTGGCAAAAGCTCTCGCCAACCCCACACGTTGTTGCATGCCGCCCGAAAGTTCGTGGGCGTATTTGCCCGCCCATTGATCAAGCCCAACAAGTTTCAGCTGCGCATCCACTTTGGTTTTGCGCGTGGCTTCATCCAGCCCAGCCAACTCTAAACCAAACCCCACATTCTGGGCCACCGTGCGCCACGGTAATAAGGCAAATTGCTGGAACACCATGGCCACTTGGCTTTGACGGATGTGGCGCAAAGTGGCTTCGTCGCAGGTGACGACATCGACCATTTTATCGCCATTACGCACCAACACGTTTCCACGTGTGACTTTATTAAGACCGTTGACAGCGCGCAGAAGTGTGGATTTGCCTGAGCCCGAAAGTCCCATGAGAACGCTGATCTCACCTTCTTTCACGGTGAGATTTGCACCAGCACAACCCAGCACCACGCCCGTCTTATCAAGAATGGCAGAACGGCTTTCACCCTTGTCCAACATTGCTTGGGCAGCGCTGGTGTCTTTGCCAAAAAGAATATCGACGTTTTTGAATTCAACAACAGCGGTCATGATTTTGCTCCTGTTGTCACCTTGCACATGCGGTCGAGGATAATGGCCAACACCACAATGGCGAGGCCTGCTTCAATACCGAGCGGAATGTTGAGCGAATTAAGGGCGCGCACCACGGGCGAGCCCAGACCATTGGCCCCGATGAGTGCCGCTATCACCACCATAGATAACGAAAGCATGATGCATTGTGTCAGCCCCGCCATGATTGTGGGCAGCGCAGAAGGGAGTTCCACTTTCCACAACAGTTGCCGCTTGGTTGCCCCGAAGGCTTCGCCCGCCTCAATGAGTGGTCGTGGAACGGAGGTGATGCCCAAGTGAGTAAGACGAATAGGAGCTGGAGCAGCAAAGACGATTGTCACGATCAAACCAGGGGCCACACCTAGGCCAAACATGATAATGACGGGGATTAAATATACAAAGGTTGGCAGGGTTTGCATTAGATCAAGTACGGGGAGCAAAAACCGATAAACCCGAGGATTATGCGCTGCCCAAATGCCCACAGGCACACCAATGGCCATTGACGCCCCTGCTGCAGAGACCACCAGCACAACCGTATCAATCATACCCTTCCACAGGCCTTGATTGAGAATGAACAATAAACCGAGCGCCACGCCCAGCGCCAGCTTCCAAGATTTTTGCAGATACCACGCCAAAGCTGCAATCGCGATGATCATCACGAGCGGTGGAAACCAGAGCAGTATGGCAGACAGGGTTTCAAGGAACCATGTGAGACCTGAAGATATGGCGTTGAAGAACCCGCGGAAATTTGTTGTTAGAAAACCAAAGAATGCTTTACCCCACGGACCAACCGGAATTTTATTTTCGGTGATGTATTGAACCAGCGTTTCCATTTTTGCTTACCCCTAGCCCCAATAAAAAGCGGGCCAGCAGAGTATGTGCTGGCCCGCCCTCATTTGTCAAAAGCCTAGAGACCCAAGCCCTTTTTAACGGCATCAAGCGCGGGGCCTTTGCCGTCAAATGTGGTCACGCCGTTGAGCCAGCCTTCAAGTGCTGCTGGATTTGCCTTGATCCATGCAATTGAAGCGGCTTTAGGATCAGCACCCTTGTTCATGATGTCGCCCATAATGCTGTTTTCCATATCCATGGTGAACTTGTAATTGGTCAACATTTTTCCAAGATTTGGACATTCCTTGAGATAGCCTTGACGCACGGTTGTATAAACCGTGGCTCCGCCGAAGTTTGGTCCAAACAATGCATCACCACCGGTGAGATATTGCATTTTGAAGTTGGCATTCATCGGGTGCGGGGCCCAGCCCAGAAACACGATGTCTTTCTTTTCGCCGGTCAGCTTGGCCACTTGGGCGAGCATGCCTGCTTCAGAGCTTTCAACCAATTCCCAGCCTGCAAGACCCAGCTTTGGATCTTTGATCATATCCAGAACATGGCGGTTGCCGTCATTGCCGGGTTCAATCCCATAAATCTTGCCGCCCAATTTGTCTTTGAATTTTGTGATATCGGCAAAATCATGCAGGCCCGCATCATAAAGTTCTTGGTTTACAGCAAGCGTATATTTTGCACCTTCAAGATTGGCACCAACTTGTTCAACCGACTTATCGTCAAGATAAGCGCGAACGTCGGCTTCCATGGAAGGCATCCAGTTGCCGGTGAAGAGATCAATGTCTTTGCTTTTCATTGAAGCAAAAGTCACAGGCACAGCAAGTTGCTTGATGTCGCCCTTATAGCCCATCTGCTCAACGATGGCGCCGGTCATGGCTGTCGTGGCGGTAATATCGGTCCAGCCCACATCCGACATGCGCAGCGTTTTGCAGGATTCAGCATCGCCAGCAGAAGCGCTGATTGCCATGGAAAGCAAGCTTGCGCCAAAGGCTAGACTTGCGATTAGTTTTTTCATTGTATTGGTCATGTGTTTCTCCCTACGTGACTGCCTTGCAGTAAACGGCTTTGCAACGATTACGTCAACTTAATGAATGACAATAAACGACCCGATTCCGGCGATTTAATGCTGGCAAACGACAGCTGTGTTCCTGTATTGATGTCGTAAATCAAAAAACAAAGGCAAAAACCATGAAACCTGTGAAATGGGGCATTATTTCTACGGCCAATATTGGCATGAAAAAAGTAACTCCAGGCATGATGAAATCATCTGATCTGGAAGTTGTAGCCATTGCCTCGCGCAGCTTGAAACATGCCAAGGCGGCGGCAGCCACACTGGGCATTGCTAAAGCTTATGGTTCTTATGAGGAGATGCTGGCTGATCCTGAGATTGAAGCGGTTTACAATCCGCTGCCCAATCATTTGCATGTGCCCTTAACATTACTTGCTGCAAAACATGGCAAACATGTGCTGTGCGAAAAGCCAATTGCAATTACCGCCAAGGAAGCAACCCAGCTGCGCAAAGCTGAAAAGAAAGTGCTGATCGCTGAAGCCTTCATGGTGCGCCATAATCCACAATGGATTGATGCGCGCGCCCGGGTGAAGGCAGGCGAGATTGGTGACGTTAAAGTCATTCAATGTCTGTTTAGCTATATGAACCGCGATCCTAAGAATGTACGCAACATGGCGGGTATTGGCGGTGGTGGCATGCTTGATATTGGCTGTTATCCAATCACGATTGCCCGCTATATTTTTGGGGGCGAGCCTTTGCGCGTGACGTCAACAATTGACCGCGATCCAAAATTCAAGACCGACCGCATTGCCGGAGGCCTTGCTGATTTTGGCAAGGGAAGACATTTATCATTCTCTATATCAACGCAGCTCGCACCCTATCAACGCGTGCATATTCTGGGCACCAAAGGCCGCATTGAAATTGAAATTCCATTCAATGCGCCGCCTGATGTGCCAAACAAAGTCTTCATTCAAGGCATGGAGATGAATGAGGGTCAGTGGTTGGCCTATCCGATTGCCGATCAATACCAGCTGCAAGCTGAAGCCTTCAGCCGTTCCATCCGCGCGAAAAAGAAATTGGCTTGGGGTGTTGAAGATGCGATTTCAAATATGAAAATTATCGATGCAATGTTTAAGGCTGAGAAAAGCAAGAAGTGGGAGAAGGTTTGATAACGTCCTCCAATATTCCTTCCTCCCCTGCTACAGGGGAGGAAAGTTCGCGGTACGCGAACAGGAGGGGCTTGTCTTCGAACTATGTGAACTCGGGCCCCTCCTGTCTGCTGCGCAGACGTGTCCTCCCCGGTAGTCGGGGAGGAATGGCGTCATAGACGGGCCCCTTTCTTCCCCCGCAAGCGGTGGAAGACATCACGTCCGGTTATAAACATCCTCATATCGCACAATATCATCCTCGCCCAAATAATCACCAAACTGCACTTCGATAATTTCCACATCGCCCTGATGCAGGTTCTCCAATCGGTGCTTGGCCCCCAGTGGAATGTCAATTGATTGCCCGCGCATCATCGTCATGACCTTCTCGCCCACCGTCACCGTGGCTGTGCCTGAAACCACAGTCCAATGCTCGCTGCGGTGTTTGTGACTTTGCAGTGAAAGCCTTCCGCCTTCGATGGCGACGAGCCGTTTTACTTTAAATCCCGGCTTTTCGTCCAGTACATGAAATGAACCCCAGGGGCGATCTTCACTATACATCGGGTTTACTCTCATTTTTGATGACCCCAAATTGGCTGATAATGGGCAATTGACGTTTTGGTTCTGCCACCCTATAAGCCCGCAATCACAAAAGGTGTAGGGCCTTCTTAACATGCTGTTCAGGCAGCTGGGATAGAGGTTTTCGCCATATAAGTTTATTTTATCAGGAATTATTATGGCCAATACATCATCTGCCAAAAAAGCCACGCGCGCCTCGGCCCGTCGTGCAGAAGTTAACAAAG
>CAXTKN010000076.1:0-10491 GCA_964244805.1 uncultured Aestuariivirga sp. | reverse complement strand
GCAGCGACGGTTGAAGATTTCGTTGCGTGCATGGCCGATGCTTCTGGCCGTAACTTGGAGCAATTTTTCCGGTGGTACGAACAATCCGGAACACCCACAGTCTCGGCGCGCGGAACTTATAATAAGAAGAAGAAAACTTATGAGCTGACTGTTACGCAATCGCAGCCTCGCCTCAAAGGGCAATCGAAAAAACTACCGTTGCATTTTCCATTGAGCATCGGGTTAGTAAAATCCAACGGAAAAGATATGCCGTTGATACTAAAGGGTAAAAACAAATCTGGTATTATTGAAATCACAGAAAGCAAGCAATCTTTCAAATTTAAAGATATTTCGGAAGCCCCTGCACTATCGATTAATCGCGGATTTTCGGCGCCAATCGTTTTGAAATCGAGCGTTACTGCAAGTGAGCAATTGTTTTTGATCGGCCATGATTCCGATAATTTCAATCGTTGGGAGGCTGCTCAAACCATTGGCAAAACTTTGATTGCAAAGACAGTCAAGGCACTCGCTTCGGGCAAAAAGACTCCCACTGTTTCTGCATTCGCAGATGCTTTGGGCAAGTGTTTGGAAAGTTCTAAGTTAGATGATGCGTTCAAGGCACTCATTCTTGTGCTGCCGGGTGAGGCCGATATTACCGCCGCACTTGGCAAAGATGTCGATAGCGATTTGGTCTACGTTGCAAGAGAAGCCGTTCGCTCTGGCATTGCAAAACAGTTATTGAATAAACTTTTAACAGAGTATGATCGGACGAATGATGCCGGTGCTTACAAACCCGATACAATTGGCACTGCGCGGCGCTCGTTGCGATTAACGCTGCTGACGATGATAGCAACGGCAGACGGCGATATGGGCATCAAGCTGGCGCAAAAAGAATTTGCAAAGCCTGATAATATGACAATTGAAATGGGCGCTTTGGTTTGCCTCAGGTCGCTCCACGGCCCAGAAAGCGAAGCAATGTTGGAGCAATTCTACCAGCGCCACAAAGACGACCATTTAATTTTGGATAAGTGGTTTGGGTTGAACGCCGCGATCCCTGGCGCTGACGCTGCACAACGGATTGAAAAACTGCTGAAGCATCCTGATTTCAAACTCACAACGCCCAACAGGGTCTATGCACTCGTTGCAAATTTTGCCAATGGCAACTCGACTGGCTTTCATTCTGCGAGCGGCGAGGGATACCGCGTTGTGGCTGATGTGATCATCGCGCTCAACGCGATTAACCCGCAAGTTTCTGCAAGGCTGGCCACCGCATTCCGCAGCTGGAAGCTCTACAATGTCGACCGCCGCACTCATGCGCAGAAAAATATGCAGCGCATATTGGCAACGCCTGCACTTTCCAACGATGTATTCGAGATCATATCAAGAACATTGAAAGCATAATCCAATCACGTTCAGCTTTTGCTTGGCAAATCAGATTCGCAGGCGGTAATTCTAATTCACGGAAGCCGAGGCTGATTCGTTTGTAAACGGCGTTGCATTTGAAGTCCGGCATTTAACTTCATATTGAACTGGGCGCATATTGGCCAACGCACATATTAAGGAATTGTTTTTCCGCGACCGAACGTTGCACCTGCCAATACCTTGGCCGGGCCACGCTGGATTTAATGTTTCTGAACGCGCTATGCGTAGACTGATTACTGTTCTCACTGCGCTATTTTTGCTGACACTGGCGGCCGCGTTGATTTCGCAATTGCTCCTCAGCCGCGCGCAACATCTGGCCGACCAAGGCGAAGTCTCACTGTTGCAGACTGACCGTGTTGCACAAAGTTTAAAAGTGAAACTGTTGAGCGACGCAGCTTCGGGCAAGACCATTTCCAATCTCTCGCAGACTTTGCTCGAACAAGTGGTGCCCGCTGATGCAATGGGTTTAAACCGGGTTTATCTTTTGCTTTCGTCAGAAGGGCGCATCGTGGGAAGCATTCCCGTCAACAACACTTACAACGGCAGCAGCATTGACAGTGTCATGGGGCCGGGATTTGTATTGGATGCGGCTGTGAATGCACCCAGCATGATGCCGACGAAATTGGCCAATGGCGATGATGCTGTGATGGCGTCGCGTGATCTTTCGCCATTCCCAGGAAGCCTGCTGGCGTTTCAAAAAAAATCAGATGTGCTTTCGGTTTGGCGCAATGGTGTGATGGAGCTTGCGGTTTTGTTTGCCGTAACGTTTTTGGTTCTAATGATGTTGTCAGGGGCTTTTCATTGGCAGGCCGCGAAGGCCTCTGATGCAGACGAAATGCTGACCGTGGCCACCACGCGGCTTGATAAAGCGCTTGATGGTGGCGAATGCGGATTGTGGGATTGGAACTTGGCCGAGGGACATATTTTCTGGTCTAAATCCATGTTTGAAATTCTAGGCTTGCCACCAAAAGGGGATTTTTTAAGTTACGGCGAAGTGGCCTCCCTCATTCATCCTGATGACGCCAAGTTGGATAACCTGATCGAAGATTTGCTCACCGGTCAGCGCAAAGTATTTGACCAAGAATTCCGGATGCGACATGAAAAGGGTAACTGGGTTTGGTTGCGTGCGCGTGCCGCCTTGGCGCCCGGGCAAACCGCGAGCGAGCCACATTTGGTGGGAATTGTTTTTGATATCTCGCGTCAGAAAAAACTCGACAAAATGAACCGTGAAGCAGAAGTTCGTCTGAAAGATGCAGTTGAAAATATTTCAGAAGCTTTCGTGTTGTGGGACACCGAAAGCAAATTGGTTTTGTGCAACTCAAAATATCAACAGTTCCATTCATTGCCGTCTGCCGTTTGCCAGCCTGGCACGAGCTATGGTGATGTGGCCGCCGCCTCGAAGGAACCCGTGGTTCGGCAATTTGTTCCGGGTCAAGCAAATGATACTTCTGGGGCACGTTCAATGGAGGTGCAGCTTGCAGATGGCCGTTGGCTGCAAATTAACGAACGCCGCACGAAAGATGGCGGTTTCGTTTCTGTAGGAACGGACATCACGCCACTCAAGCAACAAGAAGAACGGTTGCTTCATTCAGAGCGCAATTTGATGATAACGGTGCGTGACCTGCAGAAAGAGCGTCAACTCGCTGAGGAGCAATCGCAAAGGTTGGCGGAACTCGCTGATAAGTATGCTAGTGAAAAGACCCGTGCTGAATCTGCCAATCGGTCGAAGTCCGAATTTCTGGCTAATATGAGCCATGAACTGCGCACGCCACTCAATGCAGTGATCGGCTTTAGCGAAATTATGTCGCAGGAAATGTTCGGGCCATTGGGGGCCGCAAAATATAGCGAATATGCTTTTGATATCGGTAAAAGTGGCCAGTTTCTGCTCGACGTGATCAATGATATTCTTGATATGTCGAAGATTGAAGCGGGCCGGGTTGAACTTGAACTTTCGGATGTTGATCTGCGCAGTGTGTTGGAAGATGTGTTGCGCTTGGTGGGGCCACGGGCTTCCGAAGGCAAAATTAATTTGAAACTGGACTTGAACGATGCTCCGCATATTCACGCTGATCGCCGCGCCCTGAAACAAGTCTTCATCAATCTGATTTCTAACGCCATAAAGTTTACGCCTGAGCATGGGTCTGTAACTGTGAAGGCCCACGCCACGCA
Source organism: uncultured Aestuariivirga sp. (assembly GCA_964244805.1). Lineage (GTDB taxonomy): Bacteria > Pseudomonadota > Alphaproteobacteria > Rhizobiales > Aestuariivirgaceae > Aestuariivirga. The sequence continues at coordinate 6,921 of CAXTKN010000076.1, read as the reverse complement.
ACAGGGCGTTAACATTCAAATAATTGATACGGGCATCGGCATTCCCCAGCGGGACATTCAGAAACTGGGGCGACCGTTTGAACAGGTTGAAAACCAATTCACGAAGAGCAAAGGCGGATCTGGCCTTGGCTTGGCTATTTCAAAATCACTGATTGATCTTCATGGCGGACATTTAAACATTACCAGCAAAGAAGGCCATGGCACGACGGTGCACGTCGATCTTCCTATGAATGCGGTCCCCGTGGCTCTGTCGGCTTAATTCTATTTGCGTCTGCGGGCTGCACGTTCGCGAATATCAGCTGCAAGGTTTTTACGTTCGTCAGGGGTTAGTTTTGCCACGATATCGAGTATAACTGACTCGCCTTGTGTGGCAAAACTGGTGGCACCTGATGTGAAGTCATCGATCACGGCTTTGATTTTGAACTGGTCAAAATCTGGCTGTTCCAAAAGATCGGCAAACTTCAGTGTAACAGCATCAGCGGCCTCGCGGCTTTGCACGAATTGGTCCTTCTTTGCTTTGAACATATCCATCAGTTCGCGCCGCCGCTCATGGGGCAATTCGGCAAAGAATTTTCGCGGCAGAAGCTGCGCACGATTTTCCATGAGCCCCATCTGCCAACCGCCACCCTTCATCCTAACGCCGATTGCTGCGCCACCAATCAAAAGATTTGCCATCAAAGACACACCCAAAAGCACAGCCCACCAGGGCGAGCGCAGCTCGGGAATAAACCTGCCTTTAGGTGGCGTGGTTACCAAAGTTGGTTCAGTCATGACACATTATCCTCAGTCAGAAAGTCAAATTCATCGGTGCTCTGCGTTCCGAGCAGAGCGGTATCGTTTTGGGAAACGCTTTCCGTCGTGAAGGGTAAAAATTCAGCCGCTGTCCCATTGGCCCCCAACCAGACTCCTAAAATCAATGAAGCAGCAAGAGGCAAGCTGGCTAACCACAGCGACGTTTTCTTTCTCTTTGGAAACGTAATCACATTGGTTGGAACTGTTGTGGGGGTTAGTTTTGCAAGCAAGCGAGATTCAAAATCATTGCGCGGCAAAGGGCTTGAAGCGTGTTGCAGCAAGCTATCAAGTTCGGTGTCGCTTAGCTCAGTGTCTTTGCCAATTTGTGTCATCATCATTCCCCTTGTGTGGCCAGCGTAGCGAGCAGTTGCCTGCCACTCGGCCCTAACTTTTCTTTCAAGCCACGCCTGGCGCGTGCCAGAAGCGACTCTAATGCGTCAACACTGATTTCCATTGCCGACGCGGCAGCGATATTGGTCATATGTTCAAAATGTACCAGAGCCAATGCCAGCTTTTGCCTGTCGGGCAAGCTCGCAATTGCGGCGTCAATAATTTTGGTCACGTAGGATTGGTCTAGCATTGCAGGTGCTGACATCGCGGCATCAACAACATCTTCGGCATGTTCAAGTTCTAACATTGGTTTGCGCCGATACCTGTCCATCACCAAATTCGAAGCCACACGCATAAGCCATCCTTTTAAAGCCGCAGCCTCGCGCAATTGGCCGGGGTTATTCCATAATTTCAAAAATGTTTCCTGCGCGATGTCATCGGTGTCGACGTGGCCACCATTGAGCCGCCACGCGACGCGGTAAACGGACACATGATAACGTTGCACAAGCACGGCAAAGGCCTGTTGATTGCGCTGCACCGACGCAGCGAGAAGTGCTGCGTCCGTGGCGGTTTGCCAGTTCGCGTCTTGTGGCGTTAACGGCCGATCAATCATCGAAACTGCTTCCAGCACCAAGCGCCCTCTTACGTTGCTTGATCATTAGGACGCACGCCGTTTCAATTTCCGTCGCTGGGGGCATTTTACCTGCCGATGATATCGTTAAAAATTGAGGCGACGCAGCTTTGTGTTTCAGCCAGTAATGCCTCAGTGGCCGAAATATCAGGCATACCAGCGGCTCTCGCCACCGCCTCGTTCAGGGTTTTGGCACTTGTCTCAGGCTTATAATGATCTGCAACACAGAGGCGCAAAACTTGGGTTAGGCGCTGAAAGAGCTGGCAAGCGGTGGTTAATTCTGATGCAACTTCATTTGAAAAGCCCCTGTTAAGTGCTATTTTACCAAGAGCTTTCAACGTGTTGACATCCAACACGTCCGGGTTGTTGGCGATCAGCTGCAAATATTGGGCAATGAACTCAATTTCAACGAGGCCGCCCTTGGCGCGCTTAATATCCCATAATCCTAACTTCGCATGTTCGGCCAACATCAGATTGCGCATATCGCGAACATCTTTCAGAGTCTTCGCTTGGTCGCGCGTTTCGCAGAGCGTGGTTTTGATGACACGCTCCAACTTGACTCGAAGTTCTGCTTCGCCCGCCACAACGCGCGCGCGGGTTAAGGCGAGTTTTTCCCAAGTCCAAGCTTCATCTTTTTGGTAAGAAACAAAACTTGAAAAACTAACCGCAACAGGCCCCTTGCTGCCAGAAGGGCGCAACCGCAAATCGACCTCATAGAGCGTGCCTTCGGCAGTTGGCGCAGATAAAGCCGTGATCAATCGCTGTGTTAGCCTGGCATAATATTGATTAGGGCTTAGCGGCTTTTCGCCACCCGAAAGCTCGGCACCTGGATCATGATCATAGATCAACATCAAATCCAAATCGGAACTTGCAGTCATCTCCCTTCCGCCCAATTTTCCCATGGAAATTACAGCGCACTGCCCTCCAACAACTGAGCCATGATTCTGTTTCATCTCGTAAACACACACTGTAAGCAACTTGGCTATGGCTTGCTCGGCAATGTTTGAAAACCCAAGGCCTGCCTCTTCGGCGGTGATTGTTTCTGCGAGCAGCCTGACGCCAACACGAAACTGATGCTCGCGCACCAACACGCGCGTGCGGTCCATCGCTTCATCGCGCGCTGTTGCATTAGGGATCACCGCATCAAATTCTTGATCTAGTTCCGCCAAAGATGGAAGTGGCCGCATGAAATCAGCGCCAACCACAGCTTCTAATGTTCTCGGTTGACGTTTGAGTTGCTCGGCCAATCTTGGTGCTTGGCCTAATATTTGAGCGATGAGTTCAAGCAAATTGGGATTAGCCTTCAACATCGAAAATAGCTGTACGCCGGAGGGCAGACCCCTCATAAACTCATCGAAAGCCAAGAATGCTTGGTCAGGGTCACCGCGCTTTGAAAGTGTTTGTAAAAGTGTGGGCATCAACTCAGTTAGAATTTCGCGTGCGCGGGCGGTTCGTGTGGCGGCATAGCGGCCAAAATGCCAGCCCCTGATCGTGGCTGAAATTTCTGAAGCTTGGCGAAATCCCATGCGTTCCAAAGTTTCGATGGTGGCTGGATCGTCTTCGCCACCTGTGAAAACCAAACTGCCCGATTCAGATGCAAGTGCCCCTGCATCTTCAAACAGAGCTGCATAGTGGCGTTGTACAGTTTCAAGGGTTTCACGTAACTTAAAAGACAGATCAGTGCCGCTTTGAAAGCCGCTAAAGTGCGCATATTTTTCGAATGCTTCCGCACCGGCGGGCACAAGATGGGTTTGTTGGTCATCGACCATTTGCGCGCGATGCTCGAGCATGCGCAGAAAAACATATGCATCTTTTAGTTCGTCGGCGGTTTGGCGTTCAATCCACTTGGCCTCAACGAGAGCATCCAGCATTTCCAATGTTGAACGCCCGCGAAGTTTTGGGTTTCGCCCGCCTGCGATCAATTGCTGGGTTTGCACGAAGAACTCAATCTCGCGAATGCCACCGCGACCGAGTTTGAGATTATGCCCCTGAATAGCAATTTCGCCATGGCCTTTCACGGCGTGAATTTGGCGTTTCAGCGATTGCACATCGGCAATGGCCGCATAGTCCAAATATTTGCGCCAAATATAGCTGGTCAGGCGTTTGAGAAATTCTTCACCAAGGGCAATATCACCTGCGACGGGACGCGCCTTGATCATGGCGGCGCGTTCCCAGTTCTGGCCTTGGTTTTCGTAATAGATTGCTGCGGCCTCAAGCGCTATTGCCATTTGCGTGGCACGTGGATCGGGGCGCAGGCGCAGATCAACGCGGAAGACATAACCTTCTTCGGTCATATCCTGAAGCAGGCTCACCACATCGCGCGTGAAGCGGACGAAGAATGTTGATGGTTCTATATCTTCGCTCAAAGGCGCGGTTTCAGGATCGTAGAGAACGATCAAATCGATGTCGCTGGAGTAGTTGAGTTCGAACGCGCCATGTTTGCCCATGGCAAGCACCACATAGCCACATTGCTCTGATGGGTTTTCAGAATGGCGGAGCGTGAGCTTTTGTTTGGCAGCGTTTTCGCGTAGCAAAAAATTTATGCTCGCATTCAAACAGGCATCAGCAAACAGTGTGAGTGCTTTGGTCACTTCCATCACCGACCAAACACCTGAAAGATCAGCGAGGCCAATAAAAACTGCCGCCTTTTGCTTGGCGATGCGCAAGTTTGAGGAAATTTCGTTTCTGCTGGCTGCGTGTTCAAGCATCTGAACTTCTGCGTTCAACTTTGCCAAAACGTCATCCGGATCGGCATTCATTAAAGTGATGACAAAATCACTGTGCCGCAAAATCAATTTCGCAAGATAGGGGGAGCCTGCGACAGCGGCATCGATTAACCTGCGCAATGGCATCAACTTTTCTAACAGCGCAACACTGCAATCTTGCCAAAAATGTGCGGTCACGCCTGCCTCAGCGCTTTGCACATTCGCCAAATTCATTCGGTCTATAAAGCTGCGCTTGTCCACAAAAGTGTATTAAGATGCTTCGGTATAAAGGGGAAGACGCAGTATCACGCGAAGCCCTGGCTTATTATCCTCAAGATGAATTTGCCCACTATGCAAGGTCATCACGCTGGCGACGAGGCTTAGTCCCAAACCATTTCCCGGTTTTGAGCGGCTTTCATCAAGCCGGACAAATCGGCCCAGCACGCGCTCACGGTCTTGCTCATTGATGCCAATACCGTGGTCTGCGACTTCAATAATCACCATCTGAGCAGCGACGCGACCGATCACTTCAATGTCGGCAGGTTTATCAGCGCTGGTCTGTCCATACTTCATTGCATTGTCGATCAGGTTATTCAGCACTTGCGCCAAAAGTTGTCGGTCGCCGCGCACCCGCAAACCGGGCCTTGCTTCAAGCTTTAAAGAACCGCCTGCTTCATCAGCCAAGGGCTCATAAAGCTCGACGACATCCCCCAGCGTGTCGAATAGATCAAGCGGTTGCAAGCCTTGGCGCATTTGCCCCGACTCGGCTTGGGCAATTGACAGAAGCGCATTAAAGGTGCGTAACAACTTATCACATTCTTCGATTGTTTGGTCGAGTGCGGTTTTATATTCCAGGGCATTGTTTTGACGCAGAGCCGCTTCCATGCGCGCGCGCATGCGAGTCAGCGGCGTTTTCAAATCATGTGCAACATTGCTTGACACTTCTTTCATGCCATTCATCAATCGCTCAATTTGCGAAAGCATATCGTTCAACGAGCCCGACAAACGATCAAGCTCATCATTGGCACCGCTCACAGGCATGCGCCCAGAAAGATCGCCAGCCATAATAAGGCGGGTTGCACCGGTAATCGCGTCCACTCGTCTCAAAAAGTTTCGGCTCATGAAATAGCCCCCACCGAGGCCAACAACCAAAGACATGCCGACTGCCCAAAAAATAGCTTCGCGGATCACCTCACGAAACTGGCGAAGCTCGTTAACATCGCGGCCAACGAGAAGATCATAACCATTTGCAAGTTCAACCTGAAAACCGCGTGCCGTATGTTGGGACGCGATTGGCTCTTTACCCACTGTGATCGGGAAATCTATCCATGTTTGATTTTGGGTCACCCCTGCCGGCATCGCATCCAAATTGCCAGCGATGCGAGCTTGGTTCGGGCCCTCCAACAGATAGATGGCACCTCCTGAATCGAGGCTGCGGCGTTGCACGGTGTCAACCAACCCTGCCACACCCAGCAATCGATATTGATCCGCCAAACCAAGAATTTCGGCGTGAATAGTGTCTTCGGTTTGGCGCTCTAGAAGGCCGATTGTGGTATAATAAACATAGCCTAATATTCCAGCTGCCGAAGCCGCGAAAACCAGGAGATAAATAGCGGCGAGCCGAAACGTCGAGGTTTGAAATATACTGTTATTAGCGGGCACGGATCATGTAGCCGGCTCCGCGCACGGTTTGCAACAGTGGTTCGGCAAAGCCTTTGTCCAGCTTGCCACGCAACCTCGAAACATGCACGTCAATCACATTGGTCTGGGGATCAAAGTGATAATCCCAAACATTCTCAAGAAGCATCGTGCGGGTTACGATATGGCCTGCATTGCGCACAAGATATTCGAGCAATTTAAATTCGCGGGGCTGAAGTACGATTGGCTTTCCGCCTCTCGTTACTGTGCGGCTCATCAAATCAATTTCGAGATCTAAAGCCCTGAGCTTGGCATCTTTCGGGTCAAGCAGTTTGCGGCTGCCCAATCCCTCAACCCGCGCCAAAAGCTCGGCGAACGCATAAGGTTTGGCCAAATAATCATCGCCACCTGCGCGCAGACCCTTAACGCGCTCATCAACATCGCTCAGCGCACTCAAAATCAGCACTGGCGTTTTCAAATCAGCACTGCGCATCTTTTGGATTACCGTCAGGCCGTCCATCAGGGGCAGCATGCGGTCGATGATGCACACGTCATGGACACCTTCAAGGGCCATGGTTAGCCCTTGCAAGCCTTCAGCGGCGAGATCGACAATATGACCGCTTTCCCTCAAGCCTTTCACCAGCCAGGAAGCGGCCTCACGATCATCTTCAATTACCAAAATGCGCATATGAGATTCTGTGCCCTGCTCGGGCCCACTTGTCAATTCAGCGTGTTGCATGTCATTGCCCTCTGTGGCTTTGGAAAAATGCGCGCGGAGACCAGTTCATCGGGGGAACGCCGGGGGGATGGCGACCGGTCTCCGCG
>CAXTKN010000075.1:0-10574 GCA_964244805.1 uncultured Aestuariivirga sp. | reverse complement strand
ATCAAAGATTTGTTCGCAACCAAAGGCGTTCACACTCAAGCTTGCAGCCATATCCTGGACGGTTTTAAACCCGGCTATGAATCCACCGTCACGCAAAACTTGTGGGATGCTGGAGCAGTGATGTTGGGCAAGCTCAACATGGATGAATTTGCCATGGGGTCATCAAATGAAACCTCATACTACGGCGGTGTCACAAACCCTTGGCGTCGGCACAACTCCAACGCACAACTTGTGCCGGGCGGTTCGTCCGGCGGTTCAGCCACTGCGGTTGCAGCACATATTTGTGCAGCGGCAACGGCAACCGACACAGGCGGTTCCATCCGCCAGCCAGCTGCTTTCACGGGCACAGTCGGCATCAAGCCAACTTATGGCCGTGTATCACGCTGGGGCACGGTGGCGTTTGCGTCCTCGCTTGATCAAGCTGGCCCGATCACACGCGATGTGCGCGATGCTGCAATTATGCTCAAAGCCATGGCGTCGGTGGATGATAAGGATACGACATCGGTTGATCTGCCTGTGCCCGACTATGAAAAAGCCATTGGCAAATCGATCAAGGGCCTGCGCGTCGGCATTCCCAAAGAATATCGCCCAGATGGTTTATCTGCCGAGATCAACGCCGTGTGGGATAAGGGTGCGCAGTGGTTGAAAGAGCAGGGCGCAGAGATTGTTGAAATTTCTCTGCCGCACACAAAATATGCGCTGCCCGCCTATTACATCGTAGCCCCCGCTGAAGCCTCGTCAAACCTGGCGCGGTATGATGGTGTGCGTTACGGCCTGCGTGTGCCGGGTGATGATTTGATCGACACTTACGAAAAAACCCGTGCTGCGGGTTTCGGTAAAGAAGTTCAGCGCCGCGTGATGATTGGCACATATGTTTTGTCTGCCGGTTATTATGATGCTTATTACGTGAAAGCGCAGAAAGTCCGTACACTGATTAAACAGGATTTTGACAAGGCGTGGAGCAAGGTTGATGTTGTGCTAACGCCAGCAACTCCTAGTGCAGCATTTGCTCCGGGTGAAATCACTGATCCTGTGCAGATGTATTTGAACGACATTTTCACTGTGACGGTGAACATGGCGGGCCTACCCGGCATTGCTGTGCCTGCGGGGCTTTCATCAGAAGGATTGCCGCTTGGTTTGCAGTTGATTGGAAAACCGTTCGATGAAGAGACGCTGTTTCAAACGGCGCATGTGATTGAACAGGCGGCAGGCAAGTTTACAGCGAAGAGTTGGTGGTAAGGAATATATCGACGTTTTTATCCAACCGCTAACCTTACTATTGAGATGAAACCAGTTTACATGCACGGGGCAGATCGGGAATAAACATTTGGTATGCCGCCCCACGTTCGCATTCAGCCAGCGCAGCTTGTTCAGCGTCTGATTGATTATCCCAAGAAGTGCTGGCAAAACCAACAGAGTTTGCTCCAGGCCTGATCGCCCAAGCTTTGTGACCTTTGCCAAGAGCATAATATGCCTGTGCCTCGTGTGCGCCGGAAGGAATGAGGTCGTTCCATTTTTCAAATGCAAGATTATATGATTTTTCGCCCAGAAATTTGCTAATCGCATCTATCAACTTTTGATCCCAGATCGCTGTGTAGTGATCTGCTCCTCCGACAATAACGAATTTCCGCTTTGAGCTTTTCTTAAAAGCAGGGCATTTTTCAAAAACTTTTTTTGTAGAAACAGACCCCCATTCTGTTGGTCTAGTTACATATTGGTCTTTCTCTCCCAACACCAGAAGGACTGGAGTTTGGCTCAAAAGTCTCATATTATTGCACGTGTCACCGCTTAAAATCACTCCAGCAACCTTTTGATCGAGAAGTTGCGCAATCCAAGCACCTTGTGAATGGCCCCAAATATAAATCGGCTTGTTGGGATATTTTGCTTTTAAAATCTTCACAGTTCTGGAGGTTTGGGCGATACGCAACCGATACACCTCATCACTCGATTTCAATGACGCTTTTTTATCGGGACAAACATCGGCATGTGGGTCGGCATAACTATCGGGTTGTATTACAGCGAAATTTCGAGCGCGGAAATAACTGTACCAACTCGATATCCAGTCAGGTGGTTCCTTATCTGGTTTATCGCATCCATAGAGGGATAAAAGAATTGCCTTGGACGTACTTGGGTCGCCAACCTTATAAGCATTGATGAGTGGTAAATCCGGTTCTGGTAGAATATTTTCGGCAATAGTTTTTGGTCGTTCACCACTCCAAATAATTTTCTCATTTACAGAAACCAATTTACAGGTCTGACTGCCCTTTAGCTTTAAAAATTTGTCCACGCGTTGATTGCATGCCTGCAGCGCTGCTTGCTTTGCATTTTCTGCAGTTGAGTAACCATAAGACAACCAACCATAATTGTCCTTGCCCAGAGCAAAAGCGCTATTTTTTGGCTGCCGCGCACTGCTATTTGCATCAAATTCCGCATATAAATCGAAGTAAGGCTCGTCGGCTTTTGCGCTTTTAGAGGCACAAAGAAATCCCAGCACACAAAACAAAATGAAAAGCATAGCTGTTCGCGCAGTTATGCTAGTCAATACCGTTCTGTTCATGCTAACCGCCTATTAGTTGAAAGTCTTGCAACTTGATTTTGATTGTTTCTGTAACAAAACTTCAAAACTTTCAATGGCACGCTCTGAATAAGACGGCAGTTCTATATTTTCACCAACCTCAAATAAGGCTTCACCGTTTTCCAACCTTGAGGAAATTTTTCTTTGGCGGCTTCGTCCGAGACTGATGCCAAGATGATTACATCCTCGCCTTGTTTCCAATTTGCAGGTGTCGCCACAGATTTCGTTGCGGTTAATTGCAAAGAGTCAATCACGCGCAAAATCTCATGAAAGTTGCGGCCTGTGCTCATCGGATAAGTGAGGATCAATTTGATCTTCTTGTCGGGCCCAATGATCATCACATTGCGGACGGTTGCGTTGTCGGCGGCGGTGCGGCTTTTAGCGTTGCCGGAAGCGTTGGGGTGAATCATGCCATAAAGCTTGGCCACGGTCAGATCGCTGTCGCCAATCATCGGATAGTTCACATCCGAACCAGTCACGTCCTTGATGTCAGATTTCCAACGCAGGTGATCATCGACGCTGTCAACCGAGATGCCGATCATCTTAACGCCGCGCTTGTCAAATTCTGGTTTCAAGGTTGCCATGGAGCCGAGCTCAGTGGTGCAAACGGGTGTAAAATCCTTTGGATGAGACACAATCATCGCCCAAGAGCCTTCGATATAATCATAAAAATGGATACGACCTTCAGTCGTGTCCGCTTCAAAATCCGGAGCAATATCACCAAGTTGCAATGCCATCATGGGCCTCCTAAAGGGTTGAGAATTCAATATAGTGTAACTATCGTTCGTTTTAAAGAACAAAATTCAAAAATACCGAACGCGTCTTTTACGTCTTAATCCGCTCCCCCTTCGGGTCATAAAAGCTGCCAAGTTGAACCTTTGCGTCATAACGTTTCCAAGCCAATTCAACTTCCCACTTGCCAGATTCAATCCAATCCTTGGTCACGCCATCAAGGTTTTTGACATAGCCTAGCCCCAATGACTTGTTCACGCGGTGTCCCCACGCGCCTGATGTGGTCGAGCCCACATTAACGCCGTTCCGGTAGATCGGTTCCTCGTGATAAATCATTGGGGCCTGATCGCTGTCATCATTTAGGGCAATGCAAACCAAGCGTTTCGGCAAATGGGCCAAGGTCTTCTGCTTTAACAATGACTCACGCCCAATAAACCCTCCTTGCTTATCCCACGCGATGGCAAAGCCTAAACCCGCTTCCAGCACGGTTTCTTCATCCGACATATCATGGCCCCAGTGGCGATAGGCTTTCTCCATGCGGGAATTGTTCAGTGTGTGCATGCCAGCGGGGGTAAGGTTGAATTCGGCTCCTGCGGCTTGGATGGTTTCAAATACGTGAGCCGAAAATTCTGCTGGCATATAAAGCTCCCAGCCCAATTCACCGACATAGGTGATGCGGCTGGCGCGAACGCGGGCATAGCCAATTTCAATTTCTTTGGACGTACCAAAAGGGAAAGCTGCGTTTGATAAATCAGCACCGGACACTTTCTGCAAAAGCGCACGAGATTTCGGTCCCATGATGGAAAGCATGGGCAGGCCAGATGTTACATCGGTTGAAATGCAATGGGCATTTTCTGGCGTGTGTTTCTTCAGCCAAGCCATGTCGCGGGTTTGTGGCACTGCACCTGTGACAACCAAGAATTTGTCTTCCGCCAAGCGCGTCACCGTGAGGTCAGCCTCGATGCCGCCGCGCTCGTTCGTCCACTGCGTGTAGACAATCTTGCCTAGCTCAACATCCACATTGTTGGCACTGATATTGTTAAGCACTTTGCAAGCATCTCGCCCTGCCACTTCAAACTTGGCAAATGATGACTGATCGAAGAACACCACATCATTCATCAAAGCCTTGGCTTCATGGTCTGCACAAGGGAACCAATTTTGGCGGCCATATGAATATTCATATTCGCGCTTCACGCCACCACGCGCATACCAATTTGGCCGTTCCCAACCATTTACTTCACCAAACACCGCGCCTAATTTATCCGTGTACTGATGAAATGGTGAGCGTCTGACCCCGCGCGCGGTCTCAGCTTGGCGATATGGCCAATGCATTGCGTAAAGCAGGCCAAGCGTTTCCGTCACGCGGTCACGCACATAATTGGTGTTGGATTGGAAGGGATGTATGCGGCGCACATCTATGCCGTTCAAATCCACAGGCGCATGGCCGTTCTTGATCCAATCGGCCAACATCAAGCCCGCACCGCCGGAAGATTGAATACCGATGGAGTTAAAGCCCGTGGCCACAAATAGATTTTTTACCTCGGGCGCTTCGCCCAGATAATAACGATTATCCGGCGTGAAACTTTCGGGGCCATTGAAGAAGAGTTGAATACCTGCGGTTTCCAAAAGCGGAACCCGGTTGATTGCATTGGCCAAGATCGGCTCGAAGTGATCCATGTCTTCTGGCAACGTGACGAATGCATGTTCATCATCAATGCCACCGCCGCCCCATGGCTTAGCCACAGGTTCAAAAGCGCCCACCATCAGCTTGCCCGCATCTTCTTTGTAGTAAGTGCATTCATCCGGCACGCGCACCACCGGCATATTGCGCGGCAACTCGGCAATCGGTTCCGACACGATATAGAAATGCTCGCAGGCATGAAGCGGAATGTTGACACCAATTGAGCGTCCCAACTCTCTCGACCACATGCCCGTGGCCATCACAACCTTATCTGCCATGATTGTGCCATCAGTGGTTTCAACGCCCGTCGCTGCACCCTTGGCTGTTAAGATGCGTGTTACTTTCACATTCTCAAAAACCTGCGCTCCGCGGCTGCGCGCACCGGCTGCCAAGGCTTGTGTCACGTCAATGGGATTAACCTGACCATCCTTCGGCAGAAACACGCCGCCTTTAACGCCGTCCAAATTGTAATGCGGAACCCGCTTGCCAATTTCTTCTGGCGAGATCACATCAACGGCAAGCCCAAAATTCTTGGCCATAGAAGCGCCGCGCAACAACTCTTCCATGCGGCCTTCGGTGAGTGCAATCGAGATTGAACCATTTTGTTTGAAGCCTGTGGCTTGGCCAGTTTCCTTTTCAAGTCCTTCAAAAAGCCCCGCCGTATATTTGGCAAGCTCAGTTAAATTCCGCGAAGCGCGAAGCTGCCCCACTAAACCTGCGGCGTGCCAGGTGGTTCCTGATGTGAGCTGTTTTCGCTCTAACACCACCACATTGGTGATACCGATCTTGGTTAAATGATAGGCAATCGAACAACCCACAATACCCCCACCGATGATAACGACGTCAGCTTGTTTCGGTAGTGGTTTTGACATTTTAAGCTCCCAAAAAGATTCTACTGTTTTGAACTTAGCAGGCTCAGCGTTCAACTTAAAAGCGCCAGTTCGTTCACCTCATTAAGCCAGAAACTCACGCGAGAGAAATCCTCAGAACGAGCCATCATTTTCCTTTGCGACTGTTGCGGCGGTTCGCTATGGTGCGGTTAAATTTAGGGATTTGAAAATGTATCAAGGCGATATTCCACCAAGCGAAGCGCATCAACGCTTGAAGGGCAATTCTGCGGCGGTGCTCATCGATGTGCGCACGCAACCAGAATGGACTTTTGTGGGTGTGCCGATGGTTGACCGTCTTGTGCGTTTATCATGGCAGGTTTACCCCACCATGGAAGTGAACGCCCGGTTTGTTGAAGAAGTGCAAGCCATGGGCCTGCCTAAAGATGCTGAGATATTATGTCTCTGCCGTTCAGGTGCGCGTTCGGCTTCTGCGGCCAACGCGTTGACGGCGGCTGGATACACTAATTGCTGGAACATCGCTCAAGGGTTTGAAGGCGACAAAGATGCGTCTGGCCATCGCGCGCAAACCAATGGCTGGAAATCCGCGGGCCTTCCTTGGGTTCAAAGCTAATGACCAAAAAGACTCGAACAAAAAACGCACCAAACTGGGGCGATGCCACGAAATTAGTGCGCGGCGGCTTAGAGCGCACACCGTTTGGTGAGACCTCGGAAGCGCTGTTTCTCAATTCTGGCTTTGTATATGACGCGCCCGAAACGGCCGAAAAGCGCTTTATGGGGGAAGATGATGGCTATGTTTATGGCCGTTATGGCAACCCCACAGTTTCAATGTTTGAAGAACGCTTGGCCCTGCTTGAGGGAGCTGAGGCGTGTTACGCTGTGGCTTCCGGCATGGCCGCAGTGTTTGGCGCATTGGCTTGCCAGCTGAAAGCTGGAGATCACATCGTTTCATCCAAAGCCTTATTCGGCTCATGCTACCAAGTCATCACCAGTATTCTACCACGTTTTGGCATCACGCATAGTTTGGTTGACGGCGCGGATTTAGATGCCTGGGCAGCAGCCATGCGCCCTGAAACCAAATGCGTTTTTTTGGAAACGCCGTCGAACCCAACGCTTGATCTTGTTGATTTGGCTGGTGTTGCGGATATTGCAAAGAAGGCGGGCTTACTTGTTGTGGTCGATAATATTTTTGCCACGCCTATTTTACAAAAGCCTTTGAATTTTGGTGCCGATGTTATCGTTTACTCAGGAACCAAACATATAGACGGGCAGGGCCGGGTTCTGGGTGGTGCCATTGTCTCCACGAAAAAATTTAAAGAGGAAATGTTGAAGCCATTCCTTCGTCACACTGGCCCATCGATTTCGCCGTTTAACGCTTGGGTTCTGCTCAAGGGCATGGAGACTTTGAAGTTGCGCGTCGAAGCGCAAAGTGAGTCCGCCATGATCGTTGCGCAACATTTACAGGCGACAAAAGTTGTGAGCCGCGTGCTTTATCCCCATCTTGAAAGCCATCCGCAATATGCTCTTGCCAAAAAGCAAATGAGCCTCGGTGGAACCATGGTCACCTTTGAAGTGGAGGGCGGCAAAGAAAAGGCCTTTGAGGTTTTGCGCAATTTGAAAGTGATCGACATCTCTAACAATCTTGGCGATGCAAAATCGTTGATGACGCACCCAGCGTCGACCACCCACCGCAACATCGGCCCTGAAGCTCGCGCCATGATGGGCATTACGGACGGCATGTTGCGGCTGTCTGTTGGCTTGGAAGATATCAAAGATATATTGGATGATGTGAAGCAGGCGTTGGCGGATTAGGTTTCTTCCGCCGCCAAATTCATTTTTTTCAAACCAAATCGGCTGTGCGCCCATGCGCGCTCATGAAAATAATAGAGCACGATCTTTGTCATAACTTCAAAGGCCGCAATCGATCCGGCAATTTTAAACGACCCGGTAAAAAACCAGCCCCAGAAGGCTGTATCCAGCGATCCTAAAACCCGCCAGCTAATGGCTTTTACAATTGAACGTTTTGGATTTGAATTGGCATTTTTCGCAATAATGGCAGCGGCCATAGTGACTCCTAAGGTTGACGTTTAGATATTCGTAGCCCGATTATCAGTACGAATAATTTTGCCGTTTGCCGTAAAGTGTATACCACATTCCGTTTTATCACTGCCCATCCAACGGCCTTCGCGCGGGTTATCGTCAGTGCCGCCTAGGCTTGTGCATTGCACAGGCATACAACCGATCGAACGATAACCTGCAAGCCTCAGTGGATGAGATGGGAGCTGATGATTGACCATATAGGTGCGGAGATCAAGTGCTGTAAATCCAGCGAGTGGCTCAACTTTGAGGCGGTCGCCATCAATTGATACAAATTTTAAATCAGCGCGGCCTGCGCCGTGAAAGCGCTTGCGACCTGAAATCATCACATCATAATTCGCAAATGCTTTTTCCATGGGTAAAGTTTTACGAATATTGCAGCATTGATCCGGATTGCTGGTGTGTAAATCGCCTTTCGGGTCTTGGAGCTTTATATCTTCGGCCGAAGGATGCCAGATCTTGATATTGGTCAAGCCGAGTTCGTCTACCAATCGGTTTCGGTAAGCAATCGTTTCAGGGAAAAGTTTTTCAGTATCCAAAAAAACAATTGGTAAAGTCGGATCAATTTCCGAGACCATATGTAACAGCACTGATGACTCAGCGCCAAAGGATGAAAGGAGCGCTGTCCTTCCCTTGTAGTCCCGGGCTATGGTGCGAATGAGATTGCGCCCCTCCAAGCCAGCATAGGCTTCGAGAATATCGTTTTCATTATTGAGTGGTGGAGATTTAGCCAGCATGGGGTTGCTCTTCCCAAGGGGCAAAGCCTTGGTGGCGTTGCGACCACACTTCGCGTTCACCCGATGTGCGATAAAGCCCACGTTGATAGGCGAGTGACATTTGGCGCGAAGCAGCTTGCCATTGTTGCAATGCGAAGCGCTCGTTCACTTCAAATGAGTCAAAGCCCACTTGATGCATGAATTGGAACTGATCGAGCAGCAGGTTTCCTTCCGCGCGGAGTTCACCGCGATAACCATCAAGGCGTAAATCCTTGGCCTGTGAGTAAGCGCGGCCATCCGTATACGCCGGGAAGTTCAACACGATCAAACTGAGCTGTGACAGATAAGGCGTTATCACTTCCGCGCGTTCATTGTTGGCTAAACTCACACCCAGAAGGCCAGTGTACTTGGCTAACAAATCCCAATCCTGAATAAGGCGGGTTGACGTAACAATAATCTTAGCACCCTCAGGAATCGCATCGGCATCGGAAACCTTCGTCCATTCATCATTCACGAATTGATTGTTTTTAAGCAGCGGCATAGAGGGCCTCCTTGAATGGTTTTGGGCCGAGGCGGCGGTAGGCACCGAGGAATTCTTCGCCTGGCTCGCGCAACTTCACATAAGTGTTTAAAATCGTTTCAATTGCATCGGGCACTTCATGGGCGGCAAAGCCCGGCCCTAAAATTGTGCCAATTGAGGCGTTTTCAGAGGATGAGCCACCAAGGGTAATTTGGTAAAATTCTTCGCCTTTTTTATCGAGACCAAGAATTCCGATATGTCCCACATGATGATGACCACATGCATTGATGCAGCCAGAAATATTCAATTTCACCGGGCCATATTCTTCCTGCTTTTTCACATCAGCAAATTTACGTGAAATCGCTTGTGCGATGGGAATTGAACGCGCTGTGGCGAGTGCGCAATAATCAAGGCCGGGGCAGGCGATAATATCGCCGATCAAACCGTAATTGGCCGCCGCCAAATCATTGGCTTTGAGCACCTGCCAAATGGCAAAAGCATCTTCGAGTTTAACATGCGGCAACACAATATTTTGGGCATGGCTGACACGCATTTCATCAAATGAATAACGCTCGGCCAATGTCGCCATCACACGCATTTGCTCACCAGAGGCATCGCCCGGGATACCACCTTCAGGCTTTAGCGAAATATTGACGATTGTATATCCATCAACTTGGTGCACCGCCAAATTATTTTTGGCCCAACGTGCAAAATCAACATTTTCACGTTTTGCATTTTCAAAATGTGGTGCAAAGCGCGACATTTTTTCAAATGATGGCTGTGCGAAATATTTTTCAATGCGCGTCAGTTCGCGTTGTTCCACTTCGGTGGTTTGTGCGGGGTGTCTTGCATATTCAGCTTCAACCTCGGCTTTGAATTTTTCTGCGCCCAGCTCATGTACCAAAATCTTGATGCGGGCTTTGTATTTATTATCGCGACGGCCAAACAAATTATAGACCCGCATAATCGCTTCCATATATGGTATGACTTCTTTCTCGGGCAGGAAGTCGCGAACTGTCACAGCAATCATCGGTGTACGACCTTGGCCGCCACCCACCATAACTTCCCAGCCGGTTTCGCCCTTGTCATTTTTGTGGGCGCGCAAACCAATGTCATGCACTTTCACAGCTGCGCGGTCATGTGGCGCTCCGGTGATGGCGAATTTGAATTTGCGGGGCAGGAACGAGAATTCAGGATGCAGCGATGACCATTGGCGGATCAACTCACCAATTGGGCGTGGGTCAAGCAACTCATCCGCCGCTGCGCCAGCCCAATGATCCGTCGTCACGTTGCGAATGCAATTTCCAGACGTTTGAATGGCGTGCATTTCTACATCTGCTAAGGCCTGCAAAATATCGGCAGTTTCTTCCAGCTTGATCCAATTATATTGAATGTTCTGGCGTGT
>CAXTKN010000074.1:0-10621 GCA_964244805.1 uncultured Aestuariivirga sp. | reverse complement strand
CCGAGAATTTCACCCTCGCCCACATTGAAGCTGACGCCGTCAATGGCGCGCATGAGGCCTTGCTCGCTGCGGAAGGAAACTTTGAGATCCTTGACTTCAAGCATCAGGCCTTCCTCACGCGCGGATCGAGGATGATGTAAAGCACATCAACCACCGCATTGGCCATTACGACGAAGAAAGATGCGAAGATGACTGTGGTCATGATGATTGGCAAATCAAGATTGAGTAGAGCGTCATAAGTCAGCTTGCCGATGCCATGCAGATTGAAAACCACTTCGGTGAGAAGCGCTGAACCGCCGACGAGGGCGCCAAAATCTAACCCGAAAAGCGTTACAAAACTGATCAGCGACGTGCGCAAGGCATGGCGCAAAAGGATGCGGGTTTCCGACAAACCCTTGGCACGCGCGGTGCGTACATAATCTTCTTGCATCGCTTCAATAAGATTGGCGCGGAGCACCCGGCCATAAAGACCGATGTAGAGAATGGCCAAAGTAATCCAAGGAATGACCAGCGTTAGGAACCATGCTTTGGGGCCGTCAATGAAGTTTTTATATCCCAAAGGTGGCACCCATGAAAACATCCATGAGTCGTGGAAGCGACTTTGGGTGACGAGGTTCATCACTTCTCCCAGCCAAAAGACCGGCATTGATATGCCGATGAGGCCGAGGATCATCAGTGTTTTATCGAGCCAGCTGTCTTTTGTGGCAGCGGCCACTGTGCCGATGATCATGCTGAAGACCACCCACAAAATTGCAGCCCCCATGACCAGCGATATCGTCACTGGAATTGTATCGAGTACAGCTGGCACAACTTTCCAGCCACGGTTCACAAATGAAGTGAGATCGCCCGTGATAAAAATCTTTTTCATCATTGTGAAGTATTGAACGTAGATCGGTTGATCTAAGCCAAAACTTTTGCGCACTGCCGCTAAAATTTCAGCGCTGGCACCACGGCCTGCGATGCGCGAAGCGGGATCCGCACCGGGCGTGGCAAAGAATATCAAAAACACCAAAACGCTGATGCCGAACATAACGAAGAGCATTTGCCAAAGGCGTTGTATAATGGCGAGAAACATTAGAGTCTGATCACTTCTAGATAAGCCACTTCTAACTCCGTCATTCCCGCGAAGGCGGGAAACCAACTTGGCGGTACCCGACTTTGTAGGAAGTTGGATCCCCGCTTTCGCGGGGATGACGACAATGTGTTGTTTTGATCACAGTTGACCATGCACTAACCGCGCCCCAATTTGATTTTTGAGCGTGGATCAAGCGCGTCACGCAGGCCGTCCCCCAATACATTGAGTGCGAGCACTGTGATCACAATTGCAATGCCGGGTGCCAGCGCCACCCACGGCCTTGAGTAAAGAAGCCCCTGCCCGTCTTGAATGATTGTGCCCCAACTTGCATCAGGTGGTTGAACACCAATCGACAAAAATGAAAGCGCCGACTCTGTGAGCATGTTGAGGGCCATCATCAATGGCACGAACACAATTAAAGTGGTGGTCACGTTTGGTAGAATATCGCGAAACAAAATGCGGTGGCTGGGCACGCCGAGGCTGATGGCTGCCAAAACAAATTCACTTTCGCGCAATGACAGCACTTGGCCGCGAATGGGCCTTGCGACATAGGGAATATAGATGACTCCTATGATGAAGACGGGCAGCCACAAGCTTCCTGATTCAATGGTGAACGGGCCGATATCAATGCCATGGGCAATCATCACGATGGAAAGCGAAATAGCCAATAGATAAACTGGGAAAGCCCAGAGTATATCGAGAATGCGCGAGAGGATCATATCGGTCACGCCGCCAAAGAATCCGGCTGCAAGACCTAACACGGTGGCAAACAACAAGGTGAGAATAGTCGCGCCACTTGCAATGATGATTGATGTCCACCCGCCATAGAGCAAACGCGCCATCACATCACGGCCTTGATTATCGGCACCTAAAAAATAATTGCCGAGTTGCCAAGTGGGGCCAATCGGGTTGTAACCCAAGCCTAAACCTTCGGTCGATTGTTCCATCACGGCTGTCTGCTTGCCATCCAACATGATAGTCGCATCAAGTGTGGAGGTGAAGGGATTGACGCCCGCCCATTTGGCGTAAAGTGGAGCAGACAAGCACGACACTAAAACCAAACAGAAAAAAATCAAAGCGGCCATCGCCACCTTGTCGTGCCGCAAGCGGCGAAAAGCCGTGGCCCATGGGCCACGACTTATGCCGCTGCGTGTTTCGACGAGTGCAGTCACGTTGAAATCAGATTATTGAACCCAAGACTGCGTTACCATCCAATAGAACTGATAATTGAACTGGAAATTGCCAAGGCGTTTGGAGGTGAAATCCAAATGCTTTGGGGTGAACATGGCGGCGGCAGCGGAATCATCGGTCACTGTTTTATCCACTTCGGCCCAAATCTTGTTGGCGGCTTCTTGATCTGTCACACCCAAGGCCAAGGCCTTTTGCATTTTTTCATCAAGCTCTTTGTTGGTGTAGCCGGCAATATTGATTGAGCTGTCTGAACCCGGTGTATAGCTGCCGCTGCCAAACAGAATGTTCAAGAAATCAGACGCGGCTGGATAATCTTGATACCATTGTGTGACCGAGATCTGCACATTGTTTTTGGTGTTTTGAATATAGGTGAACTGAATGTCTGGCGAGATGGGCTTTAGTTCGGCCACATAACCAAGCTCATTGAGCACGCTCTGCAGATAAACACCGATGGATTTGGCAACGGTTTTATCCTCAACAATAATGGTGACCTTCTGGCCTTTGGTGCCAGATTCTTCAACCAACTTCTTGGCCTTTTCCATATCCGGTGCTGACCATTTGGCACCTGGGTCTTTGGTGTAAGGGCAATAGTCTACGTGGCCGGGGAAACCGGGTGGCAAGACTTGACATACAGGTGAAGCGAGTACCGGGCCACCGAACAGGTTGACCAAGGCTTTGCGGTCGATGGCAAAGTTTACAGCTTGGCGGGCTTTGATGTTGTCAAAAGGTGCCAACTTATTATTCATCGGCAAATACCACCATGCTGTGAGCGGCGTCACATGCACTTGATCTTTGTTCTTCGTGCCCATTTCAGCCAAGCGATCAGCGGGTGCTTCATCAAACATCCAATCGGCTTCACCGTTTTGAACGGCGGTTACTTGGGCTTCTTCAGTGGGGCCGAAGTCATATTGCACGACATCTGGATAGCCATCGGGCTGGGCTGTTTCGCTCCAGACTTTAAAATTTGGGTTGCGTGTTAAAGTCATGCCCTTGTTGGGATCATAGGCCGACATCATGTAAGCGCCTGTGCCTGGCAGCGGAACCGAACCCACATCAGTCGTTGGTGAATCTGCTGGTAAAATGGCGGCATGGGGCAAGGCCAGCTTGTCGAAAATTTCAGCGTCGGGGCGTGTGAGGTTGATGGTTACCGTGCTTGCGGCTTCATCACCCACAACACCGCCTTCAAGTGTGCAGGTCTTTGGATCTTTGATGCATTTATCAGCGCCAACGATAACGGAATAGAAGCCACCTGCTGTTGGGCTCGACACTTTGAAAATGCGTTGGAAGGAGGCAACCACGTCTTTCACGCCAAGCTCTTGGCCATTCGAAAATTTGATGCCTTTGCGAATTTTGAACACATAGGTTTTGCCATCGTTAGTGGGCTTTGGAAATTCTTCGGCAATGTCTGGCACCTTTGTGAAGCCTTCGGGCCCACCAGCCTTTTGGAATGCAATCAGACCGTCATAGAGCGACTGATAAATCTGCCAATATTGCAGGGTATAGTTGATGTGTGGATCGACCGTGCCAGCCGCAGCATGGGCCAGAATGCGCATGGTGCCGCCACGATGTTCTTTCATGTATTCAGCGGAGGCTGGCGCTACTACACTGAATGCAAATGCAGTAAGGGCTGCGCCCGTTAGTAATAGTTTTTTCATTTTTTTCTCCCTCGTTTTTTAAATCAGATCAACAGACAGCGATTTTGACTTTTCCAAGCAAAGTCAAAACGCATCAGTCATTAGCGTTGAGAAAAGCTCCAACGCGTTTCATACAATCATGCTGTTCTTCCACATGTGGCATGTGGCTGGAATTTTCGAAGATGTGCCATGTCGAACCTTTGATGTGATCGGCAAAAGGCTGCACACAAGCTGGCGTTGCTTCATCATGGCGGCCGGAAATGATGTAGGTTGGCACGGTGATGTTGTGCAGGCGGTCAATCACGCTCCAATTTTTCAGTGTGCCAACAACGTGAAATTCATTTGGGCCGTTCATCACATGATAAACTGTTGGGTTGCGGGTGACTTGATCAAAAGTTTCGGTCACTTCGGGTGGAAAAGGAACTACGCGGCACACGTGATGTTCATAAACCCACATAGTTGCATTTTGATATTCGGGATCGTTGAGAGTGTTAGATGCTTCGTGTTTGTTCAGCGCATCTTGAATATGTTGGGGCATCAACTTGCGCATGCGCGCCGCTTCACTCATCCATAAGGCCATCGATGCGGGTGAATTAGCAATGGTCAAAGATTTCAAACCAGCAGGACGTGTGACCCCATATTCAGCGCCCAACATGCCGCCCCAACTTTGGCCCAGCACATGAAATTTTCCACGTTGGCCCAGATGGTCGACAAGGTTATTCAGTTCATCGATAAACAGTTGGACAGTCCAGAAATCGCCGCCTTTGTCGGGCAATAGAGTTGAATTGCCGCAACCCAATTGATCATAATGAATGACGGCGCGGCCTTCGGCGGCGAGCAATTTATACGCATCAACATAATTGTGAGCAGCGCCGGGGCCGCCGTGCAAAATGAAAAGAGGTGGCTTTTTTGCGTCTATATCGCCCGTGACGCGGTACCAGGTTTCATAGTCGCCAAACTTGGCGCGGCCTTCCATCGAACTCAATTTCGTCATTCATACACCTCTTGCTTCACGAGCAAGCAATGAAAGCTATTCCGAGTTTTCACTTCTGGCAATCCCCTGTGACAATTGACACAAACTATTATTCGCGTGATCATCAATCTCATGAAATGCACGCACACAATTCACAGCCACACCTGCCATCATGGTTGGAACAATGCCAATGATCCGGCGCTCAAAATCGCTCCGGGTGAAACAATCAGCTTTAATCCACCAGATTCATCGGGTGGGCAAATCACTGCGCAATCTAAGCTTGCTGATTTGGACAAGCTTGATTTCAGCAAAGTGAACCCTGTGGCAGGGCCAGTTTATATTGATGGCGCGGAGCCTGGTGATGCAATCAAAGTGACTCTGCTTGAATTTGGGCCATCGGGTTGGGGCTGGACTGCTAATATTCCCGGATTTGGTTTGCTGGCTGATCAGTTCAAAGACCCTGCTTTGCATATCTGGAAATATGATGCGGTCGCGATGACCCCTGCACTTTATGGGCCGGGCGGGAAAGTTCCACTGAAACCTTTTTGCGGCACGATTGGTTTGGCCCCTGCTGAAATGGGCCAGCATTCCGTGGTTCCGCCGCGCCGGGTGGGTGGCAATCTTGATATTCGTGATCTGGCAGCGGGCACAGAGCTCTATCTTCCTGTTGAAGTGAAGGGCGGATTATTCAGTGTGGGCGATACACACGCTGCACAAGGTGACGGCGAAGTGTGCGGCACAGCCATTGAAAGCCCCTGCACCATCGCTGCGAAGTTTGAATTGGTGAAAGAGGCGAACTTAGCGTTTCCGCGTTTTACAACGCCCGGCCCTGTCACGCGGCATCTTGATGTGAAAGGTTACGAAGTGACCACCGGCATTGGCCCAGATTTAATGGAAGGTGCGCGCGGTGCTGTTTCGGGGATGATTGATCTGCTTACCAAGCGTTACAACATGAATGCGGTGGATGCTTATATGTTATGTTCGGTGTGCGGCGATCTGCGGATCAGTGAGATTGTTGATATGCCGAATTGGGTTGTGAGTTTTTATTTCCCACGCGTGGTTTTAGAGTAGCGGTTATGACTTCAGGTAATTGGTTATTGTTGCGGTTGTACCGATCGTCCACAAACTGTTGAGCGCAGAAGTAAACTCTTTTGCCATCTCAGGATGCTTGCCAACTTCGCCATAAATGTCATCCATGCCAAGCCAAATGGATGGCTCAGTCTTGGCGGCATGGGCGGCTTTTTGCAGACGATCCCAGCTTGGATCATTGGGTTCAATGACTTTGCCGCTGTCGGTTGTGCCAAAACAGTAACGACACCAGAGAGCGGATTCCAGTGCTAGACCCTTGATGGATTTCCCTGCCCGCAAACGATCTGCCATGGGAGGCACAATGAATTTGGGTTGGCGGTTCGATCCATCAAGGGCTAGTCTTCTAATCGTATCGCCAATTTTTGGATTGGTGAAACGGCGTTCGATAAGTTTGTAATAATCTGCGATGTTGGTGCCGGGCACGGGCGGCACTGTGGGGATGATTTCATCGCGTTCGACTTTGTCGAAGAAGGCATGAACCAGCGGGTGTTGCATTGCTTCGTGCACGAAGTGAACATCCAGCAGACCAGCTGCATAAGCGAGCACTGCGTGGCCACCATTGAGAATGCGTATCTTCATATATTCAAATGGTGTTACATCTTTCACGAACTGCGCACCGACTTTTTCAAAATCAGGGCGGCCCATTGTAAAATTATCTTCAAGCACCCATTGCTTAAACTCTTCGCAGAAAATTGGCCATTGATCTTCCACGCCAAAAGTTTCCGCGCAAATTTTGCGTTCACGGTCGCCGGTGGCGGGTGTTATCCGGTCAACCATGGCATTGGGGAACGCGACATTGGCGCTAATCCATTTGGCCAATTCTGGATCTGCTAATTCTGCAAGGCCAACAACGGCATTACGCGTGACCACGCCATTATGTGGCACGTTATCACAAGACATGACGGTGAAAGGTGGCGTGCCAGCGGAGTGTCTAGCTTTAAGTCCAGCAACGATGAATCCGAAAACTGTTGAGGGGTTCGCAAGATTCATTGCATCAGCGGCAATCGCTGGATTTTTTGGATCAAACTTTTGGGTGGCGGGATCGATAAAATATCCACCTTCAGTAATCGTGAGCGAGACGATGCGGATTTCTGGATTGGCCAAGCGGGCAATCATCGCGGCTTTGTCTGCGGGTGCAATGAAATCGATCAAGGGTGCTGTAATATGTGCCGTGCTTAGATCATTATCCTGCTCGACAACTGTCGTTAAAAAATCTTGAGACTCGAGGATTTGGCGCATTTTTTCATCGGACGGCATGACGCCGGCACCCACTAAGGCCCAATCATGGTTCAGGCCTTTGTTGAACAGTTCATCCAAATAAACTGCCAAATGCGCACGGTGAAAATTGCCCACGCCAAAATGCAATATGCCTTGGGTCAGCTGGCTACGCGCATAGTTTGGCACGGCCAATGACTTGCCAATAACCGGAAGATTGGCAGCTGATAGTTTTATCGCCATGGGGCACTCACTTTAGGGATGGAATCACGAAACGGCTTGGCCTTGCGCATCGAATTTATGCATGCGCGAGGCGTCTGGCTTCAAAGAAATTTTATCGTCCGGCTTTCCTTTAAAGTCACCAGAAGCGCGCACGATCAAACGGCCCGCATCGCCAGCATCGATATGCAGGAATGAGTCGGAACCCAAATGTTCGGTGAGCAAAATCTTGCCTTGCCATTCACCTTTGCCGGAAACGATTTCGATATGTTCAGGGCGGACGCCGATGGTGGTGACTTTATGCTTGGCGGCGATTGCGCCTGTGATGAGATTCATCTTTGGTGAACCAATAAAGCCAGCTACGAATAGTGATTTTGGATTATTGTAAAGCTCCATTGGGGAACCCACTTGTTCAATAGTGCCACGATTCAGCACCACGATGCGGTCTGCCATGGTCATGGCTTCGACTTGATCGTGGGTGACGTAGACCATAGTGGAGCCTAGATCCTTATGCAGTTGCATAATGAAGATGCGCATGTTGACGCGGAGTGCCGCATCAAGATTTGAGAGTGGTTCATCGAACAAGAAGCCTGAGGGGTTGCGCACAATGGCTCGACCGATAGCCACGCGTTGGCGTTGACCGCCCGAAAGCTGACCTGGTCTGCGATCAAGATATTCGGTCAGATTTAAAGTTTCGGCGGCTTTTGCAATCTTCGGCGCAATTTGCTCTGGTGTTTCACCAGCCATTTTGAGACCAAAGCCAATATTGTTGCGCACACTCATATGCGGATAAAGTGCGTAGGATTGGAACACCATTGAAAGGCCGCGCTTGGCTGGCGCAGTGTCAGTCATATCTTTGCCATCAATGAGAATTTCGCCAGACGTGATATCTTCAAGGCCTGCAATCATGCGGAGCAGCGTTGACTTACCACAACCCGATGGGCCAACGAATACGACAAACTCGCCATGCTTTATGCTGAGATCAGCGCCGGGAATAACGACTGTTTCGCCGAAAGCCTTGCGAACTTTTTTAAGTTGGATCGTGCCCATATTATTTCACCGCTCCGAATGTGAGGCCGCGTACAAGTTGTTTTTGTGAGAACCAGCCCACGATAAGAATAGGCACAATGGCCATTAAAGATGCCGCTGAAAGCTTGGCCCAGAACTGGCCTTCAGGACTGGAATATTCTGAGATGAAAAAGCTCAAAGGTGCGGCAAATTTGTTGGTTAAATTCAGAGACCAGAAGGCCTCGTTCCACGCCAAGATAAGATTCAGCAAACAGGTTGATGCAATGCCCGGCAGTGCCATCGGGGTGAGAACGCGGACGATTTCATTCCAGAGTGAAGCACCATCCATGCGCGCGGCTTCAAGGATTTCAACGGGAATTTCTTTAAAATATGTATAAAGCATCCAGATGATGATCGGCAGGTTGAGCAGCATGGCCAGCGGAATCATGCCCCAAAAACTGTCGATCAAATTATATTCGCTTAAGTTGATCCAACCCCAGTCTTTGAAGATCAATCCATTGCGGTTGAACATAAGATAGATTGCAATCAGCGCACCAGCAGGCGGCATCATTTTAGTTGAAAGCATCCAAAGCAGCGTATCGGTTGTGCCGCGTGTCCAAACCCAAGCCGTTGGTGGAATGACGCAGAGGAGCAGGAGAAGAAAGCCAACGATGGCATTCTGCGGGTGCCAATCGTTTGCATAAAGAATAAGGCCCGCGAAAATTCCACAGCCGAAGATGATCGCGAGCCACAGCCAACCGCTCATTGTACTGCTGGGTTTGGAGCGGGGCGCGAAGGCCATAGACCATGCCGCCGGCACCGCGAATAGAAGACCGAGCAATGTCGACAGCACGGCAATCATCACCGTATTGAACACATAGCGGAAATAGTCTGAGCGTTCTTGCACGATGCCGAAATTCTCGAACGTCCAGGGTGTCGTCAACATGTTTTGTGGCAATGAGTATGCATCAGATTCAGACTTGAACGCTGCTACTGCAGTCCAGAAAATCGGAAAGAACATTAGTAGTCCGATGAACCATGCGAGGGCTGTCACTGCAGCGGTACGTCTTGTTGATTGTTTACGGGCCATTTGGATTATGCCTCCAAATTCTTGCCGACGATGCGGACGAGGAATATCGATACGAGGTTTGCAAGTACTACCGCAATAATGCCGCCTGCTGCAGCAGCGCCCACATCATTGGCATCATTGAGTTGCGAGAACACAAGATAGGTGAGGTTGCCAGCAACACCGCCAACGCCTGGCAGTTTGATTTCTGCAAATATGTTCAAAAGGAAAATTGTTTCAATCAAGATCACCACGGTGATGGGCCGCGCCAAGTGTGGAAGCACGATGTAGCGGAAATAACTCAGCGCGGGAGCGCCGTCCATGGCGGCTGCGTCTTTTTGCTCTTCGTCAAGTGATTGCAATGCGGTTAGTAAAATCAGCGCTGCATAGGGCAACCATTGCCATGATACGATGATGATAACCGAAATAAGCGGGTAGGTTCCGAACCAGTCTATCGGTCGAAGTGCGCCAAAATACGTTTGGATGCCGGCAAATAGTCCGAACACCGGATGCATCAGCAGATTTTTCCACACCAATGACGATACGGTGGGCATAATAAAAAACGGTGAAATCATTAGGAGGCGCACAATGCCGCGCCCCCAAAACGGTTGGTCAAGCAAAAGGGCCAAGAGTGTGCCACCAACGACCGTCGTTACGATTGTTGCAAAAACCAGCAGCAGGGTATGAATCAGATCCTTTTTAAAATAGGGATCGGTCATAAAATAATAGAAATTTGAAACGCCAAACCAACTTGTGTTGTCTGGGTCCTGCAAATTATAGCGCAGGAATGCAAAATAAATTGTGAGTACGAGGGGGATAAAGGCCCAGCCAGACAGCACCACAAGTGAGGGGGCCAGTGCCCATTTACCAACTGCTTGTGATTGACTCGTTGCCATGGTGAAGTTCCGCCGCGATCATATGAACTAGCGCGCAAAAAATTTTGCTGCGCTCATGAAACCCTCACTGTCATTCCTGCGGAAGCGGGAACCCAGCTTTCACCACGCCGAAATTTGGCCAGCTGGATTCCCGCCTTCGCGGGAATCACGAATCTAGGGATGTGTTTTCGGCAATAAAAATTAATGCCCCTCCCCGCACACGCGGAGAGGGGCACTTTGTTCTTACTTGATATAACCAGCTTTGGTCATTTCAGC
>CAXTKN010000073.1:0-10747 GCA_964244805.1 uncultured Aestuariivirga sp. | reverse complement strand
GCCAAATGAACCGGGCGCTTCAAATTCATCGCTTTAAATTTTGGCACCAATGCCAATGCACAAGCGATGAACCCCTTCATATCCGCAGTGCCACGGCCGTATAATAAACCGTCTCGTTCTTCCATCACAAATGGATCGGAAGCCCATTCCTGCCCATCAACTGGAACAACATCGGTATGACCCGACAAAACAATGCCACCCGCAATATCTTGCCCAATCGTGGCATAGAGATTGGTTTTGCCTGTTTCATAATCCACACGAATATACGGAATACCGTGCTCATCCAAATAACGTTCCACAAATTCAATCAACGGAATGTTGCTCAATCTTGTCGTCGTATCAAAGGCAATCAGCTTGGCCAACATTTCAATTGAGGTCATTTAGAGCGGTTCCTTTAGAGCAGTTTACTATTCGCACAATCTCGGAACCGCTCTAATTCACGCTGTGTTTGTCATAGGGGCTATCGAGCGAAAAGGCGGGAATGATGACGTCAAAAACCTGCATCATCTCATTGATCATCTGGTAACTGCCACGCATCAAGCCAGAGGATGTATTGAGTGGGCAACCTGACGTATATTGAAAACTATCGCCGGGCTTCAAAGTCGGTTGTTCCCCCACCACGCCGTCGCCTTTTATCTCTTGGGTGCGCCCCAAGCCATCGGTAATGATCCAGTGACGCGTCATCAGCTTTACGGTCTCCCAACCAGTATTGTGCACGGTGATGGTATAAGCCCAAACAAATTTGCCTTCATCAGGATGCGACTGATTTTCTAGAAATTGCGGTTCGACCGAAACGCGAATGAGCCTGGTGGTTTCTTCATACATGCCCCTAATCTAGTCGCTTCGCCCCAGTTTTCCACTGCGAAGTTGAAAGGCTTGGAAAACGCTGCAATTCCCGCCAAAAGGGGCCATGACCCAGCCTCACGGAATTCTTCCCGCCAGCCGCATCGCCGCTTATTGCGAAAACGGAACGATCAAACTCGCCCACAAGCCCGATGCTGATCAGATCCAGCCAGCCAGCCTTGATTTGCGTTTAGGTAAAGTCGCATACCGCGTCCGCGCCTCATTCCTGCCCGGCCCCAAAACAACAGTGGCTGACAAATTGAAAAATCTAGTGCTCCACGAAATGAGTTTGGAAGAGGGCGCCGTTCTGGAAACCGGCTGCGTTTATATTGTGCCTCTGCAAGAATCTCTCGCGCTGCCAAAGGGCATTTCCGCTGCTGCCAACCCAAAAAGCTCAACAGGCCGCCTCGATATTTTTACCCGGGTGATTACAGATTACGCACAAGAGTTCGACAAAGTGCCAGAAGCTTATCAAGGCCCGCTTTATGCTGAAATTTCTCCGCGCACGTTTTCCATCCTCGCTCGCGAAGGGTCGCGCCTCAGCCAAATTCGGTTCCGCTCTGGTGCATCGCTCGCCACTGATGCCTTGATCCACGAACTTAATGCCGCTGAAGCCTTGATCACCGAAGGCGAAGTAAATATTGATGGCGGTTTGGCGTTGTCGGTTGATCTCACAGGTGGCAAGCTACAAGGCCCTGTCGGTTTCCGCGCTAAGCGCCACTCTGCCTTGGTTGATGTCGATAAAAAGGCTGCGCTTGATGTTCTGGATTATTGGGAACCGATTTGGCAAAAGGGCTCGCTCATATTAGATCCTGACCAATTTTACATTTTAGCCTCGCGCGAAGCGGTGCGCATCCCACCCACACATGCGGCTGAGATGGTTCCCTATAATCCTTTGGTTGGGGAATTCCGGGTCCATTATGCGGGTTTCTTTGATCCGGGCTTCGGCCATAGCTCAGGTCATGGTGAAGGGGCTCGTGCCGTGCTCGAAGTGCGCAGCCATGAAGTTCCCTTCATTCTGGAAGACGGCCAAATCATCGGACGCCTGATTTACGAACCGCTGACCGAGCCACCACAAATGGTCTATGGCTCTGGACTTGGTAGCAATTATCAGAAGCAAGGTTTGAAACTATCGAAACATTTCAAAACTTACGATGGGGCATATCGCTCTTGAATTGCAAACCTGCGCCTCTATGCTGCAACACTCCAAGGCGCGAGTTCTTTTTGTCCAAGTCTTCAACTTGGCCGGAACGCGCGTAGGCGGGTGTAGTTCAATGGTAGAACATTTGCTTCCCAAGCAAAATACGAGGGTTCGATTCCCTTCACCCGCTCCAAGTGCCCTTACCGTGCCGTTTTAAACGCCGGTTGATAGCTCACTTTCCAAAACCGCCAGATTACTAAAACGGTAATTGCGGCGAGTGGCAACCAAAGTGTTAAATTCGGGGGCCAGTCGCTCTCTCTGGAAATATTTGTGCCGATGCTCAGATATTGGTTGAAGCCCAGCACGATGAAGAGGCCGATGAAAAATCGAAACGGGCCGGGATTGCGGCGCGGTTCGATGATGGTGGCCACCGCGATCAAGGGTAATAACCAAATGAAAGCCAGTTGGGCTAAACGATAATTGAACTCGGCGCTGATCCTTCTCGGGTCTACTTTGAACGGCAAGTTCGCACCATTGGTGAGCAGTTCACTTATTGTCCACTCATATTCGCTGTTACCGCGTGCACCATATACTTTTTCTTCAATGACTTTGATTGGCCCTTGCACATTGGCAAGGCGCGATGCTGTAGTGGTGGCTTTGCTGGTTGCAAGTGGAGCAGCACCATCGCCCTTCAATTCAACAACGTCGAGACCTTTGACGATATAGGACTGTTCAGAGATTGTGCCCACGCCAATTAATTGACCTGTCGAACCTGCCGTGGTCATGCTGTGACCGTCGGGATAAGTTTCAAACATGAATACTTTCGAAAAAAATCTGCCATCGCGCGCAATGTCGTCAACCAAAATTGTCTTATTGCCCTCTGCACGAAACAGGTTTTTGCCATCCGTTACCAAACTGGCCGTGGCTTGTACTTCATGCAAAAATGCAGTTGAATCATGCAACGCTAGGGGTTGCAGCCAACCAAAGATTCCAAAACAAATCGCACTGATTAAAAGTGTCAGTGCGAATATCGGTGCCAGCAATTGCATCATGCTGAACCCTAGCGCATGCATAGCATCCAGCTCACGCGAGCGGCTGATTTTTGACATGCCCAACATAACGCCCACAGCCAATGCCACTTGCAGCGCCAAGCCTGAATAAAGCGGAAGCCATTGGATCAGGTATTTACTAATTGCGTAAAATGGATTGGGTTGATGGATAGCAATGTTCCACACCAGTTTAAGCTTCACTGATTCAAGCAGCAGCACAACATAGAGAAATGTGTTGCGCATTGGGCCAAAGCAGTTTCCCAAAACATATTTACTGGCCAGCATAAAAAAGCCGAACCCATGGACTTGCCGTGCTTGCATCGCATTCTCACATTTGATTACAGGATATTTCGGCGTTTATAACCATATTGTAAAGCCCGTGTGGGGATGCTTAAAGCCCCCAAGATATTGGCCGCTTTGCACCAGCTGATTTGGGCCGGGCTTTGGTAGCATTTTTTTGGATGTTTTATGATCGGTTTACTCGAAATTATCACTGGAGCAATGGCGCTGGGCATTGTGTTGTTTGGTCTGTCGCAAGCTTGGCTGGCCATTAATTATCAACGCAGCAAAGACAAGAACTTGGTCGCCAAGCCTGCCGCTATTTGGACTGGCGCATTGCCGAAAGTGCTGATGCAGTTACCGATTTACAATGAGCGCTATGTTGTTGAACGTTTATTGCGCGCTGTGGCTCTGCAAGATTATCCCCATGAAAAGCTGACCATCCAACTCCTCGACGACTCAACTGATGAAACCACAGACATTGCCGCCCGCGTGATTGCTGAGTTGGTAAAAACTGGCGTGAACATTCAACATATCAGACGCAAAGACCGCGGCGGATTCAAAGCTGGCGCTCTGCAAGCAGGACTGAAATTGGATGATAGCGAGTTCATCGCCATTTTTGATGCAGATTTTATTCCGCAACCCGATTTCATCAAACGCATCATTGTCTATTTCAGCGATCCAAAAGTTGGCATGGTGCAAACGCGCTGGGATCATTTGAATGCAAATTATTCGACGCTGACTAAAATTTTGTCCTTTGGCATTGATGCCCATTTTTCGATGGAGCAAGGCGGACGGCAAGCCAGCGATAGCTTCATCAATTTCAACGGAACAGCGGGTATGTGGCGGCGCAAGACCATTGATGAAGCTGGCGGTTGGAGCAGTGATTGTTTGACTGAAGATTTGGATTTGAGTTTCCGCTCGCAACTGATGGGTTGGAAATTTTTGTTTGTTGAAAGCATTTCGACGCCGTCGGAACTGCCTGTCGAGATGAGCGCTATTCGTTCACAACAGTTCCGTTGGAGCAAGGGTGCCGCTGAAGTGGGCCGCAAGATTCTCCCAATACTTTGGTCTTCTAACGAACCATTGCCGCGCAAAGTTGTTGGTTCGTTTCATATGTTAAACACTTGGATTTTTCCAAGCGTGTGCGTGTTCAGTTTTTTGATCGCGACATTTCCATTTTTGATGGGGCAAGGCGCTGAAGCTGCTTTTATGCCGATTGGCATTATGCTGTTGGTGGGCACCATCAGCGTGGTGTTTGCTTATGCCACGGCACAAACCCACGGCCATTTTAAACACCGTGACAGCAATTTCATTCATGCCATTTACGGGGCATTTATGTTCATGTTCTTGACCAGCGGCTTAAGCTTGCATAATGCGATTGGCGTCGTGCAAGGATTGTTTGGTTACAAGACAGCATTTGTGCGCACGCCAAAGCTGAATATCTTAGCTGATGATCACAAGGTGACGACGAACCGCGCTTATACTCTGAAGTTTTTAACATTTGGATTTGTGCTTGAACTTTTATCAATGTTCTTGTTTGTTGGATTAGCGCTTCATAGTTTGTGGTTCGGGCATTTCTTATTGTTGTCAGTCTATGGTTATTTCGCAGCAGGATATGTGATGGTGGTTTATTTCACATTGGAAGAAGTGATCACGACAGCTGCGCATAACCGCGCGCAAGCGATTGCTTGAACGAGGCCCGTCATTTGGACGTTGATTTAAATAACAATAATTGGGCGGTCATTACCCCCAGTTACCGGGGTGATTTTGAACGCTGCCGTTTATTGTGTCGCAGCATGGATGCGTTTGTCACTGGCGCTTGGCACCATTACATCATTGTTGAAACAGTCGACCTTGAACTGTTTAAAACACTGGCAGGCCCATGCCGGACTATTTTGGAAATGGAAGCATTGCTTCCGTCTTCGTTTCATCATCTCACCCGCATACCTATCATTAACAATCGCAGCCTTTGGTTTTCATGGGGCACAAGGTTCATGGCGGGCTGGCATGTACAACAGCTGATCAAAATGGAAATGGCCTTCCAACTTCAAGAGCAAGGATTGCTGTATTGCGATTCTGATGTTTTTTTCGTGCGGCCGTTTGATATTTCGAGTTTATGCAAGGATGGGAGATATCGCTATTTCAGCACCGCAGATCGCTATGAAGAAAAGGTGATCCCTAATCCGAAATACACCACAGTTTCGGCGCGGCTTTTGGGGATTAAAGAAAATCCTTTTCCCAGCCCAACTTATGTTGATAATCTCGTCGTCTGGCACAGCCCCACGGTTCGGACGATGTGCGCGCATATTTCGCAAGTGTCAGGCCGGGATTGGCGCGTGAGTTTAGGTCGTGAGATTTTTCTGTCTGAATACTCAATTTACGGTTTGTTCATTGATCATGTCTTGAAAAGCCGCTCGCATCTGAAACTTGAGCATCATAGACTGTGTAAGACAGTCTGGCACCGTGGTGCGATGGATGATGCGGCGCTCGAAACATTTTGTTCTGAGCTTGAAGCATCTATTGTTGCTCTGGGCGTTCAATCTTTCGCGGGTGTTAGAGTGGAGCGGCTGGAGATGCAATTGCAAAAGGCCATTCAGCGCGAAAGTATATCTGCGTGAAAAAAATGCTGGATATATTTTGGAATGCGCCAGGTGGCAGACCGATTTCGGTTGTGTTGTCGATGCTATTGGCCAGCGTCTGCGAAATGCTGGGCATGGGTGCCATTGTGCCTTTGGTTTCGCAGGCCAATGCCGGTGATGGCGGAGCAAACTCGACGGTCACACAAATTCTGAAGAGTGCTTTTGGCATATTTGGTGTTGAATATAGTTTCACCAATTTGCTTTTTCTTCTCGGTGCGGCGCTTATTGCAAAGTCGATTATTGCATTTTTGGCCATGCGGTATGTTGCCATATCAGGTGCTGACGTTACGACGAAACTCCGAATGCGTTTACTGAACGCCACCACAAATGCCCGCTGGTCATATTTCGTCAATCACCGCCCGGGTGAAGTTTCTGCGATGGTGGCCACGCAAGCTAATGCGGCTGGAGAGGCGTTTCTTTCAGTTGCTTATCTCGTTACCAACTCGATTTCAGGACTGGGATTGTTAATCGCAGCCTCAATCGTTTCATTCAAACTTGTTTTGGTTTCCATTGTTGCCATTGTTGCATTGGCTTTTCCGCTCAATTTTATTTTGAAGCTCGCGCGTGAAAGCGGCAAGCAACAATTTGATGTCTCAAAGGAGCTCACGTCGGGTGTGCAAGACGTGATGAGCAATATGAAACCCTTGAAATCGATGGCGCGGCAAAATCATTTCATCGAAAAGTTCGCGGGAAATATTCTGAATCTCCGTCAAGCCTTGATCCGCGTGATGATAAGTCAGCACGGCGTTTTTCATGGTCAAGATATTCTTGGAGCGTTGATGCTGTTGATTGGCGTCTATGTGAGTGTGGTGGTGTTGCGAACACCGCTTTCCGAAATGCTGGCAGTCGGTATTATCTTTTATCAGGTGGTTGATCTGGTCAAACGCATGCAACTGAACCTTCAGACTTCAACCGTTACCACGCAATCCTATTATGGCGTGATGGACACTGCCATACGCGCTGAGGCAGAAGCGGAGACAGATACAGGGACGATCACGCCTTCACTTAATCGCGCCATTACATTTGAAGATGTAAGTTTTGCTTATGGCAAAAAAGCAGTTTTATCTCACGTCAAACTCGAATGTGTGGCTAATGAAATTACGGTTCTCATCGGCCCATCTGGTGCGGGCAAGACGACCATGGTTGATTTGATCATTGGGTTTTATCTGCCGCAAAAGGGCCGTTTGCTAATTGACGGTGTAGATATGCGTGATGTGAAGCTTTCCGCTTGGCGATCAAAAATTGGATACGTGCCGCAAGAGTTGACGCTGTTACGTGGCTCAATTGCTGACAACATTAGACTAGGCGAGACGGCGGTTAATGATGCGGCAATCTTGGAGGCGTTGCGCCTTGCCGGGGCGTTGTCATTTGTGCAGGCTCTGCCAGACGGGATCAACAGTGATGTCGGAACAATGGGTGCCAAACTTTCGGGTGGTCAACGGCAACGTTTATCTTTGGCCAGAGCTTTGGTGCTAAAGCCAAAACTGCTGTTGCTTGATGAAGTAACAAGCGCGCTGGATGATGCTAGCGAAGCTGAGATTTGTGAGAATATCAAATTGCTGTCTGGCCAGTTTACAATAGTAGCGATCACCCACAAGCCAGCTTGGAAATTGATTGCCGACCGGATCTATAATGTTTCAGGAGGCAAAGTGGAGCGGGTGGTCAAAATCAAGCGGGCTTCCTGATCTTATATATCCCGACATCAATCAGACCTTCAGCAAAACCCGCTTCGCAATAGCATAGATAAAGCGTCCATAGTTTACGGAAGCGCTCATCAAAACCGAGCGGCATGATTTTGGGCCAAGCTGCTTCAAAGCGCACACGCCATTGGCGCAGGGTCTCAGCATAGCTCAGTCCAAAGCATTCGATTTTTTCGAGCAGAAGGCCTGCCTTTGCGGATTGTTCGCGCATAATATCTTTGGTCAGCAACATGCCGCCCGGGAACACATAGCGCTGGATGAAATCCACACCGCCACGATAGGACTCATAATTGCTTTCCAAAATCGTGATGCCTTGGATCGCCGCGGCTCCACCGGGTTTTAGTCGGTTAAAAAGAGTTTTGAAGTAAGTCGGCCAATGGGGTTCCCCCACGGCTTCGATCATTTCAATCGAGGCAATGGCATCAAAGGTGCCCTTGGTGTCACGGTAGTCTTCAAAATGCATTTTGGCTTTATCGTCCAACTTTGCATCCACAAGGCGTTGATTGGCAAATGCCAGTTGTTCTTTCGAAAGGGTGATCCCGTGCACTTCGGCCCCGCGCTTGGCTGCTTCTTCGGCAAAGCCGCCCCAGCCGCAACCGATCTCAAGCACTCTGGAACCCTTCTTTATTTCGGCAGCATCCAGCACATGGGCATATTTCAAGCGTTGGGCTGCTTCAAGGCTGTTGGTTTTGCTGTCAAAAATCGCAGATGAATACGTCATCGTATCATCCAGCCACAATTTGTAGAAAGAGTTGCCCAAATCATAATGGGCCGCAATGTTATCTTTCGAACGATCTTTGCTATTGTCGCGCTTTTTGTGCCAGAGTTTGTCTAAAAGGCTGGCATTGAACAGACCGCGCCCTGCGCCGTCTATCCCCGATCGATTTTGCAGGTAAAAGCGGAAAAAGGCTGTCGGGTTACGGCTTTCAACGTCGCCTGCCATGTAGCGCTCAAAAAAGCCTAATTGCGCACGCCGCATGCCGGCCCAGACCACTTTGAAATTTTTCAACTTTAAGTCGGCTTTTTCGCCTGGGTTTTGTCCACCAACCATAATCATCTGGCCAGAGGGCAGCGTGAGCTCCAAAGAACCCTTGAAATCTTGAGGCAAAAGCCGCTTTGCTGCAGATATTATCAGCTTGCCTAAAATGCCATCGCTCATGCTTTACACTCCAACCGTTTTTTCTTTGAACATTGCGGCGGTTTAATAAAAGATTCAAGGGCTTCGATGGAGTGCTGGAAAGCGACACATGTTAGATCAATTCACCTGCTGATCACGGAAATAGAAATTGACGGGCTGGCAAACCCGTGCAACCATAGGGCATTAACTTGCTTTAACGGGCAGGCTGAAACAAAAACAAGAATAACGGGTGGCTCAAGATAAAAGAAACTTATGCGGCACAGGGTTCGCCAGCATGTTTTTGATTTTCTCTAACCCCCGAAACCGGTTTAACGCTCAAGGTCTATCGAGGAGAAATAATAATGACCGAATTTGAAATGAAACTTGCAATGGCAAAGAAAGCCGTGGGTCTGGGCAAATTATCCCGCCGCGATTTCATGGCCTTCACAATGGCGTCCGGCATGACGCTTGCTGCATCGCAAATGATGTTTGCGTCTGCTGCTCGCGCAGAAGCCAAAAAAGGCGGTACATTCAAGGCAGGTATTGGCCACGGCCAAACCACTGACTCGCTTGACCCAGCAACTTGGTCAAACGGCTTCACATTCGCTTTTGGCAAATCCGTAATGGGTGCGCCATTGGTGCAGGTGAACGATAAGAACGTGGCTGTACCACATGTGGCCGAAAGCTTCGAGCCGTCAAACGGTGCGCAAAAGTGGGTTTTCAAAATCCGCAAGGGCATCACATTCCACGATGGTCGCTCTTTGACTGCTGATGATGTTGTAAACACCATCAACTATCATATTGGCGCTGATTCAAAGTCACCAGCCAAGTCGGTTCTGTCGTCAGTCACATCCATCAAGGCTGATGGCCCAGACACAGTTGTGTTTGAACTCAAAGGCGGCAATGCCGACTTCCCGTTCTTGCTCACTGATTACCATCTCTCAATCTATCCGTCGAAAGATGGCAAGATTGATTTTGCTGCTGGCATCGGCGCTGGCCCTTATAAGCTCAAGAGCTTTGAACCCGGCATCAAGCTGGTTGGCGAACGCAATGAAAACTTCTTCGGCACTTCATATTTTGACTCAATCGAAATGTTGTCGATCGTTGACGTTGCAGCACGTACCAATGCTTATCTCGCTGGCGAAGTGGACTTTATCGACCGCGCCGACTTGAAGACGATTGATATGTTGAAGGGTGCTCCAAACACCGAACTTTACAACGTATCAGGCTTTGCTCACTACACAGCGCCAATGATGGTTGAT
Organism: uncultured Aestuariivirga sp.; assembly: GCA_964244805.1. Taxonomy (GTDB): domain Bacteria; phylum Pseudomonadota; class Alphaproteobacteria; order Rhizobiales; family Aestuariivirgaceae; genus Aestuariivirga. The sequence goes on along the minus strand of CAXTKN010000073.1, from coordinate 714 downwards.
CGTAAGCCGTTTGACAGCCTTGAAGTGCGTCAGGCCATTAAATATGCCATCAACCGCCAAGAACTCGTCGACAAGATCTTGTTTGGTTATGGTTCACCTGGCAATGACAATCCAATCTCAGCTGCCATGAAATATGCTGTGAACCCTGCTCCGGTTTACTCTTATGATCCAGACAAAGCTGCTGCATTGTGGAAGAAAGCTGGCATGGAAGGCAAGACGGTTGATCTGTCTGCTTCGGATGCGGCGTTCGCTGGCGGTGTGGACGCTGCTCTTCTGATGGCTGAACAAGCCAAGAAGGCTGGCATCAACATCAATGTTGTTAAAGAACCAAACGATTCTTATTGGGATAACGTTTGGCTCAAGAAGGATTGGTGCTTGTGCTATTGGGGCGGTCGCCCTGTGGCAGATATGTTCCTTTCTGTTTCGCTTGCTGCTGATGCAGCTTGGAATGACACACATTGGAAAAACCCACGTTTCAATGAGTTGTTGCTCGCTGCACGTGCAGAAACCGATGATACCAAGCGTGCTGCTCAATATGCCGAAGCTCAACAGCTGGTGCATGATGATGGCGGCCAAGTTGTTCTCATGTACAACAACTATGTTGGCGCATTGTCGAACAAGGTTGGCCATAATACATTCAACTCCGACTTCGACCACGATGGCGGCTATATGTATGAGCGTTGGTGGAAGGCATAAGCTTTTCGATTTTGATTA
>CAXTKN010000072.1:7202-10808 GCA_964244805.1 uncultured Aestuariivirga sp. | reverse complement strand
ATTGCCCGCACCCATCCGTGAAATGCTTGAAAATCGTCCGGAGGCTCATGTCTATCAGGTCGTAACAGAGGCCGTGTTGATTGAACGAGCTAAAGAAAAAATAGATTTGAAAAATTTGCTCGTGGGCGGCGTGTTTAAGCCGAAACGTAAATTTTTAGGTCTGTTTTAAGAATGCAAAATAGCTTTGCCCAAAACACAGCCAGCAATGATTATTCAAAAATAAAGTTGGTCGCTTTCTATCTTACGCAGTTTCATCCCATACCGGAAAATGATGAGTGGTGGGGTAAAGGCTTTACTGAATGGACAAATGCAACAAAAGCCCAACCACAGTTTAGAGGACATTATCAACCGCATTTGCCAACCGAATTTGGCTTTTATGATTTACGCGTGCGCCAGACGCGGCGCGACCAAATTGCCGTGGCCAAAGAATTTGGTATTGGTGCGTTTTGCTATCACTATTATTGGTTTTCCGGAAAACGGCTTTTAAATGAACCGCTTGATGACATGTTGGCCGACCCTGAAAGCGACATGCCGTTTTGCTTGAATTGGGCGAATGAAAATTGGACACGTACTTGGGATGGCTCCGCTCACAAAATTTTGATCGCGCAAAGATATAATAGTGAAGATGATCTTGAGTTCATCAAGTCGGTTGTTCCGTTCATGAAGGATCGCCGATATCTGAGGCTCAATGACAAGCCAGTTCTGATGGTTTATAGCCCTCAACATCTGCCCAACGCAAAAAACAGCGCTGAAATCTGGCGGAAACATTGCAGGGCAGCTGGCATCGGCGATATCCAAATTTTTTGTTGTTTTATCTACGGGAATTGGGAGTATAAAAAATTTGGATTTGATGGGGGGGTGGAATTTCCGCCGCACAGTGTAAAGGCTAATAATGTGCAGAAAGAATTGCCAAAGCACGAAAATTATTCTGGTTATGCCTTTGAGTTTAAAGATGTGGCCGAACAGTATTTGGCGCACAATTACTCGAAGAAAAATGGTTTTCGTGGGGTTTATCCTTCTTGGGATAATACAGCGAGAAAAGGAAATCTAGCGACGATCACTTTATATGGAACGCCAAGCAATTATGAGTATTGGCTTTCTCAAGCCCTGAAAAAAACTGCTAAGGAGTATCCGGAAAAAGAGCGATTGATTTTTATCAATGCTTGGAATGAATGGGCCGAAGGATGCCATTTGGAGCCTGATCGAAAATATGGGCGGGCGTTTTTGGAGGCTACCTTATCGGCTAAGATGGGCAATTCGACTTTGAATAGTTGGAGCAATAACGGACTGGAGTTTGAAGGCCGATCACTAACCTTTAGAGGGCGACGACGCTTGAGAGATTTCGTACCAAAATATTTAAAAGTTGGATAGGGTTTGTGATGAACGACGGTAAAGGGGTAATAAGTCAATTAGCACTAACTCAAAGTGCTTCGACTTTAAAATGGATCTGGATATTTTTTTGATTAACAATCCACTTTTTTATTTTGGCACTGTAGTATGCAGGTCTTATATAATTTTTATACAGTAATTCAAGATACAGCCAGGCATTAAATAACCGTAAGATATATTCTGGTTAGTTATGTTGTTATTGCTGTTTCAAGTATCCTTGGTTCTTAGATTCGAAAGGTTCTTTAAAAGCAATAAGTCGTGGGCCAGGGTTCTGGCCGTACCAACGGTAGGTGAAGCTCCCAATTCTAGTAAGAAGTTCAGTTGCGTCGGGGTACCTTATATCTACGGATCTTTCGAGCAATAAAAGATTTCTTTTAAACCATGACAGTGACGACAAAGCGCGTATGGCTAATGTATCCGTTAGCTGCGGGTGCCATCCAAGTTTTGCCCACAAATCCAAAACATCATGAATATTTAAACAATTAATGTGACCATTGCCTGGCTGAGTTGGTTCCGCCATCGAAAACAATATCCGTGTGTTAGCATGATTTGATATGGCTTCCAAAAGCTGCTCGGTGTGTTCTGGTTTTATATGTTCCACTACTTCCAAACATAAAACGAGATCAAATTTATCTAAACACTCAAATTGCTTTTCCAAATCTACTACACTGTATTCTGTGGCATCTAATATTGTTGAGGACAAGGGGACACCATCGATGCCTCTGACCTTTGTCACACCGTTGTGTTTTGCAAGATGTAGGTAAATACCATTGCCACACCCAATGTCGATAACTGAAGTTGGGCTAAATTTTTCAATAATGTAGTTGATCGGTGGTGCGTCTAAGAAGAAATTATCCCAATGCCAATTTGAAGAAAAAGCATGTTCTATTTTATTCGAAATCTTCTCATTCTTTAGTGGTCTAGGTAAATGTAATAACTGACTATGCATTTGTTTTTTCATCCCTGCTTCCTTGACCAACACGTTCACATCAGCAAAGCTGCCGTCTGAATATCGTCGCTCAACAGAAATATTATGTTTGAAAACTTCTGCATTTTCTTGCCAAGTCGTGTAAGGTTCATTCTGCGCATAACGCATAGCCTCTTCACTTAGTTGTTGGTCGGTAAATTCATTCGATCCTCTGAGATTTAAGTCATGAATTCTTTTCCATTGTAACCCGCCCTTCACAGACTGTCCTCCATGCGCGATGTTAGCCTGCCAACCAATAATGCCTTTTGCAAAAATCTGATCTTTGGTTCGTATTGGTAAATGTTGAAGGAAAATATTTTCCATGTTTATGCTGGGAAGCGAATTTTTTGATTTCGATTTGATTTCATGATTGCCCTGCGTACAAAATAACTTTGTGTCTAATGCACCACCAAGTCTCACGAAAGCTTTTGACCATTGCGGATTCTCCGCTTTGCGTTTCCAGTTCATATTTTCTAGGGGTTCACTACTTCCAACTAACGCAGATGCTGGACAAGGCAAAAACGTTCGCCAATTCATTTTACCGCAACTGCCAACGGGTAGTTTTCGAATTTCCCGCGAAAAAGATACTTTATCTGTTGCAGAAATAAATTCATCTGCATCAAGAAAAAATACAAAATCTGCAAAAAAAGCGCCTTGAACATGCTTCAAGGTTTCAGTCATAAACTCCGATTGCTTGAACGCAAAATCAGGATAATCGGTAACAATAATGTTTCCAAGCTCTCTTGCGCAAAGTCTTAATATTTCACGCGTTCGGTCGCTGGAATTGTTATCTAAAATAATCATCGCGTCAAAGAATTGATGATTATGTCGAACAAATAATTCGATTATATCCTGTTCGTTTTTTACCATTGAAATGCAAACAGCATCTACAATCGGCGTCGCGTTATGTGGTTTTTTATTCTTTAACTTATTGAAAAGTTGCCTTATTTTTTTTGCAAGTTTGTCCATAGACTTCTTTACATAATTAAATCAGTCCATTCTAGGTTATTTTGTGATTTTTAAACATAAGTTGCTCTGGATACGATATGCTACTTTGTCACCAACTGCCCAACCTTCAAAAACTTCGCAGTCTTTGTCACGGCGGCGTCGAGATTGCCTTTGCCTTCGCGGTTGATGACTACCAAATCACCCTTACCTTCAGCCGTTTGTTGGCTGGTCCAAGGATCAGTGGCTTCGCCGACTAATGATGCTTGCAGGGGCAGTGGAGATTCGCTGTTGTCACCGATCAT
>CAXTKN010000072.1:0-7102 GCA_964244805.1 uncultured Aestuariivirga sp. | reverse complement strand
GCCTGGCCAGATTGATTATCTGGCGGGGCGCTGGCTGCAGAAATGCGGAACATTTGTGGCGCAGGCTTCATATTTGCCGCAGCCATCAACATGACTTCAACAGGCTTCAAACGTGGCTTTGGAATGGGGTAGCCCTGCTTTACCTGTGGTTCAGCAGCGCCATTATCTGCGGCTTCCACAACAGGTTCAGGCGGCACAAGCTCGGCCTTCACCGGAGACACAATTCTTGGCTTTGGTGGAGGAGTGGCTGCATCTTGCGCCAGATCCCCCAAAGACGCCATTTGATCGGCGTTTACCTTTGTGCCAGCGACACGAGATGGTTTAGGGGCCGGAGGTGTTGCTGCGTCTTGTGAAAGATCAGCGATATCTTCTTGCGATCCTGCATAAGCGGCTTCAACCGGGTCAGCTGTTGGAATTGCCGCTGCAGCCACTTGTGCATCAGGTTGTTTCTTGCCTGCCAACCTGCCAATCAGAGCAATAAGACCGCCACCTTTTGTGGGTTGATCTTCATCTTGAACCTCTGGGTTGCTGCCACCGCTATTGCCGCCGCGCACATAGCGACCGACATATTTGCGGCCATCGCGCATGATGGAAGCCATTTGGCTGTCACTGATATGCGGGCCCCAATGGCGCACATGGCCTGAATCGACATGCAAGAAGCCAGTTGGGCCGCCTGAGGAACGATAATAACCTACGCCCCCCATTTGGTGCGCCAAGGCCACGTTGCGAATTTTTTGGGTTGGAACGTCAGGGAAATAGAAATCAATGGCGTGGCCAACCATGTGCTGGCTTTTTCTGGCCACATTGCGGCCGATGCGGTGCAGGAAAGCGTTGGTTGCTGGTGAACGATAGCCGCACACAATATGAACGGGCTGGTGCGAGCCTAAATCTTCGTGCAGTTCCCAGACCAGATCAATGGTACGTGGATCAATGGTAATGGTTTGTTGCTTGCGCCAATCGCGCAGCAGATAATTGATCTGCTTCATGGCAGAAGGAATATATTTACCGTCTTTTTTATAGGTGATGTTCAGACTTTCGCCCGTGTGCATGTGATAAAGGGCAATGGTTCGAGTTTCGCCGCCAGCAACGGTTGGGGCAGAAGCCAAACCGAAAGCGCCCACCGCGAGAGTTCCCGCAATAGCTGTTGATACCAGGGCCTTTTTCATACGCGACTGCAAGTCTTGACGATGTCCGGCGTTCCAGATTTTTAATACCATACTCAACACACACACCGGGCGGAACCCGACTCCTATATTCGTCTCCGTCTCTAGTGTCCGTGAGAGCAACCCACTTTAACTACCTACGGCACTTCGGACAAGATTGGGGCAGCGATAAGGCGTCCCCTTGGTTAATTCAGTTTGCCCGAATGTGCTTAATGGGAGTTTAAAAAGATCAATTTTGTGACAAACCGCCATTAATTCCTCCGGCGGCTGCTATATCTCCGGAATCAATGGCTTTTTTGGCCAAAGGATCATAGGCAAAAGCCTTGGCCATGGCTGTGTCGCGACCATAAATATCATTATAAAATTGAATCTTACCGGAATCATCTGCCCAAGCTGTGAAATAGGTCAGATAAACTGGCACTTTTTCAGCCAAATTGATGGAGTGACTCTCAACGAATGCCTCTGTCGGGTCAGCTTTTTTTGACTTTTTAGCCTTTTGACCGAGATTTTGGACCACTTCTTCTGCACTCATATTGAGGAGAACTGCTGCAAATTCACGCGGGTTTTCAACGCGTACGCAGCCATGGCTGAAGGCGCGGGTCGATTCGGCGAACAGATTCTTGGTTGGCGTGTCATGCATGTAGATGTCGTGCGCGTTCGGGAACAGGAACTTCAGCTCACCCAAAGCATTGGCGGAACCCGGCGGTTGTTGCACACCAAATGTTGGCGCTTGGCCCATGCCCCACCAATCAACATCGCGCGAGGACAAAACATCACCATTGGAATCTACGAGTTTAAAACCATTACGGTCTAGATAGCCCGGATCTTTGCGTGACTTGGGCCCATATTCATTGACGATGATTGAAGCCGGAACACCCCAAGACGGATTGAACACCACAGTTTCAATTTGATCATAGAATGAATAGGTCTGGTTCATCGGCTTGCCGACGATAACCTTGCTATGCCACGCCACTTTGTTGTGATCAAAAACATTCACTTCATAAGCAGGCTGGTTGACGAACACAAAGCGCGTGCCAAGATTTTTGGGCAACCAGCGCAGGCGTTCCATGTTGAACACAATTCTTTGGCGCTCATCAGCGCTGTGATCGGCGTTCAAAGCGTCGAGTGTTGCGACATCAACAATGCCAGTTAACTTGATTTTGTTTTTGGCCTGTAAATTGCGTAGGCTTTTGCTTAGCTTTTTATCCAAAACTTTTGGATCAGTTTTGCTATCAAGGTCAGCAACTGCAATGCCTAAACCTTGCAACCTTGCGCGAATGGCGGGGATGCGCTCATCAACAGCGCCGACTTTCACGTCTGGCCCGTCAGCAATTGCATCTAGCTTCTTGCCGCCATCAATTGTTTCAGCCAAGGCTTTTTTTAGTATCGTATATTGTGGATGGGTTGGAACCAAACTGGCAAAATAGGATTCCGGAAATGGCGAAAACCCAATCACTTTTATAACTGCATCTGCAGCCACTGTTTGTGGCTTTATATCGTTGTAAAGCGACAGACGGTTTGGATCAAACTGGCCACCCGAAAGATGCCGCGCGTATTTAACTGCGGCAACTGTCATTGCAATGTCAAACCGAGCCATTTTTACAGGGTCGCTTGCCAAAGCTTCGTCGACATTATCAAAACTGCTTAGGCCGATTGGCAGATAGTTTTTTGCAACCAAGCCATCAGCTGCGGCATCAGCCATCAATTTTAAAACAGACTTTGCGCGCGGCGTTATATGTCCGCCTTGCGTCCAAATCGGTTTGAAACTATTCGCGCCATAAAATGCCAAAATGGCCTTGCGTTCCGTGTCAACAGTGCGAATGTTTGTCGCTTTGTTAATCAGCTCAATACGAATTGATTCAGCCTCTTGGCTCTTGGCATCGATTTTCAACAGAGCCGAGTCATAAACTGGAACGACCAAAGGTGGCATGTAGTTGACGATGCCCATGCCCAGTCCTGGCAAGGGATCGGGCTCAGATTGGTCGGCTTGTATCTGCTTTTGTTGCTGCTTTTTGGAAGGGACTGGATCACCATAAATCAGGCGAATGCCGTTGGAGCCAGCACGGTTTTGCTTATCAATTTGGTTTTGTTCCCACCACGTCAGTTTGGCACTATCGGGCGAGCCGAAAATCGGGCGAGAAGGTGAACGCGTTTGAATTCCGCCAAACAGGCTTTCAAAAAATCCCACACGCTTTTTATAAACTCTTTGCTCTGCATCAGCCGTACCGGCGAGCAAGGCAAAAGTAGCCAATCCAACCAACAAGTTAGAAGAAAATTTCGACATTTTACGCATCTTTCGACCAAACCCCCAAAGCTCGCGCAAGTTAAACGTGTGTTTGTGGCGATTCAATGGGTGTAAGGCTGCAATATGACAATATTGTTTAGGTGTTACCCAGCCGCCTCTTCCAGACCTAAATCGCGCATCTTTCGATAGAGTGTTGACCGTCCGATACCAAGTTTGCGTGCCACCTCTGACATTTGCCCGCGGTAACGGTGCATGGCCAATTTGATCATGTCTGCTTCAACTTCTTCCAATGTGCGAATATGGCCGCCGTCGGTCACGATTGAAACACCGATGGCATTGCCATCGCTGACTTGGTTGGTATTTGTGCGTACTTGGTTATTACCATCGGGCCTGCGCAATGTGTGTGGCGCTGGAATTGGGGCGGCAGGAATTTTGACTTCGAAGCCATCCACCAAAGCCGCGATTTGGGGGAAATCTTGAATATCGAGAATATCCGTTTCACATAATACGATGGCCCTGAAGACGGTATTTTCAATCTGACGTACATTGCCCGGCCATGCGTAAGCTTGTAGCATTTGTAGTGCATGTGCAGTGATACCATGAACCTTACGGCCTTCTTCTGCTGCAAGCTTAGTTATAAAGTGGTTGACCAAAGCTGGAATGTCATCTTTCCGGTCACGCAGCGGCGGCACCATGATGGGGTAAACATTCAAACGATAATAGAGGTCTTCGCGGAATTTTCCGGCTTTCACCATTTCAATCATATCGCGATTGGTGGCTGAAAGCAGACGAATATTTACTTTCACAGGTTTGCGCGAGCCTACGGGGTCAATCTCGCCTTCTTGTATGGCGCGCAATAATTTGACCTGCATTTCAAGTGGCAAATCAGCAACTTCATCAAGGAAAAGCGTTCCGCCATCGGCTTCTTGGAATTTACCGAGATGCTTGTTGTTGGCGCCTGTGAAAGAACCCTTCTCATGTCCGAATAAAGTGGATTCCACCAAGTTTTCCGGGATCGCACCGCAATTCACAGCAATGAATGGCCTTCCAGCGCGTTCGCTTTCGCCCTGAATTGCGCGGGCAATCATTTCTTTGCCAACGCCTGATTCGCCTTCAATCAGGATCGGAATATTAGATTGTGCACCACGACGGCCCAGTCGTATGACATTGGCCATAGCCGGTGATGAAGCTACGAGATCGTCAAAGCTTAATGCGCCTGTCACTTTCTTGTTGAGGCGTTTTACTTCCTCTGTCAGAGCATTTACTTTCAGTAAATTCTGCATTGAAACGCGAAGGCGTTCTGGCGACACAGGCTTCACGACGAAATCATCAGCACCAGCGCGCATAGCTTTAATGACAGTTTCGATGGAGCCTTGAGAAGTTTGCACGATGACAGGCAAATCGCCGCGAATGGCTTGTAGTTTTTCTAGAAACTCAAGGCCGTTCATGCCTGGCATCATCAAATCAAGAATGGCTAAGCCAATGGTCGAGCCTGACTGCGAACTGAGAGCTTCGATGCCCTTAGCGCCATTTTCCACGGCAATGGCTTCGAAACCAAAACGCTTGACCATCTCTTCCAGAATGCGACGCTGGGCTGGTTCATCTTCAACAATAAGGACTCTGGATGTCATACGTTTATTCGCTCACCAATTGCCGGGCCAGTTTTGCGTCTGCCTCACCGCAGCTGACCGCTTGTTGAGCAATTTGTGGCAGGTAGTGGTAAAGGCCAGATTAACAACATATCACATTTGGATACATGTGAGTATTTTCCACTCGATTTTGCTTACTGGACAAGCGTTGTTTTCACGATAAACGTGGGCCATATGCAGAATTCAAACCAAAAGGAATTTTTTATGCAAGCTAGCCCGAAACTTGGAAATTTGCCCGAATGGAACCTTACTGATCTTTATCCAGCGCCAGATTCGAAAGAGTTTAAGTCCGATTTAGAGACGTGCTTGACCAAAGCATCGACCTTTTCTGATTTGTACAAGGGCAAGCTTGCAAGTTTGGATGGCGCGCATTTAGCAAAGGCAGTTGCGACTTATGATGCGATGTCGGATTTGATTGGCAGGGTGGGTTCTTATGCGCAGCTTTATTATGTAGGCGATACGACCGATAGTAATCGTGGCAAGTTTTATGGTGATGTGAGCAACAAGCTGACGGACCTTGGTTCCCAGCTTTTGTTTTTTGAACTTGAACTCAATAAGATTGATGATGCAGCACTTGAGAAGGCCATGCAAACTCCAGCGCTCGGACACTATCGGCCTTGGATCGAAAACTTGCGCAAGGAAAAACCTTACCAGTTGGATGATAAGACGGAACAGCTGTTCCTCGAAAAATCTCAAACAGGCTTTGGCGCATTCAACCGGCTGTTTGATGAAACAATGGCGGGTTTGCGGTTTAAGGTTGATGGCGAAGACCTTACAATCGAGCCTACTTTGAATTTGATGCAGAGTGCCGATGAGGCAGAACGTAAAAAGGGCTCTGAAGCTCTGGCCAAAACATTTGGCGACAATATCAAGTTGTTCACGCTGATCACTAACACCTTGGCCAAGGACAAGGATATTTCAGACAAGTGGCGCGGCTTTAAAGATATTGCTGAAAGCCGCCATCTTGCCAACCGCGTTGAGCCTGCGGTGGTGGACGCGTTGGTTGCTGCGGTGCGCGCTTCCTATCCGCAGCTTTCGCATCGTTATTATAAAATGAAAGCCAAATGGCTGGGGAAAGAAAAACTGATGCACTGGGACCGCAATGCACCGCTGCCTGCTGAGGATACACGCGAAGTTCCGTGGAATGAAGCGCAAGCTTTGGTTTTGAAAGCTTATGGTGCGTTTTCGCCCGAGATGGCCAGCATCGCCAAGACTTTCTTTGACAAAAATTGGATTGATGCTCCGTGTCGTCCAGGCAAAGCACCTGGTGCATTTGCACATCCAACAGTGCCATCAGCACATCCTTATGTGTTGCTCAATTATCTCGGCAAGACGCGTGATGTGATGACGTTGGCACATGAGCTGGGGCACGGTGTGCACCAAGTGCTTGCAGCAGAGCAGGGGCCTCTGATGTCCAACACGCCGCTCACTTTGGCTGAAACAGCTTCAGTGTTTGGTGAGATGCTAACATTTCAAACTTTACTGAAAGAAACGACCGATAAAGGCAAACGCAAAATCTTGCTCGCATCTAAAGCGGAAGACATGATCAATACTGTGGTGCGGCAGATTGCGTTTTATACGTTTGAACGAAAGGTGCATGAAGCGCGCAAAGAAGGCGAATTGACGCCCGATCAACTCAATGCGTTCTGGATGTCGGTGCAGCAAGAAAGCCTAGGCGATGCGATTGAATTCGGCCCGGGCTATGAAACCTATTGGACCTACATCCCACATTTTATCCACTCGCCATTTTATGTTTATGCCTATGCCTTTGGTGATTGTTTGGTAAACTCGCTATACGCGCGTTACCGCGAGAGTGAAGCAGGTTTCCAAGAGAAGTATTTCACCATGCTGAAAGCTGGCGGCACGAAGCATCACTCTGAATTGTTGAAACCCTTTGGATTGGATGCCACTGATCCGCAGTTCTGGCAGAAGGGGCTGAGCGTGATTTCGGCTTTGATTGATGAGTTGGAGACGCTTTGATTGATTGAGTATCGTCGCCCGCGTTTGGACGAGGCAGAGGCGATGGCGGCCCTTCATGTGCAATG
>CAXTKN010000071.1:4708-10938 GCA_964244805.1 uncultured Aestuariivirga sp. | reverse complement strand
GTAATGCGGATGGCGTTTTGGGCGTAGGCTTCAGTGACTGAGCCGTGATTGATGGTCTTGTCTTTTAGGGGACTCACAGCGTCGCAGAGGTGGAAGACATGCGGTTCGGAAGACTTGGTGGCCCCGGCTTCGGGTGCGATCCAATAGACCACATCTGTGCCGTTCGGATTTGCCGTGGATTTTGTAGCGGCCGCTACGTCTGCTGAATCGCGGGCGATGTCCTGGGCTTGCGCGGCCACTTCAGGTGAACAAGCTGTAGTGGGTTGGCCGGCCTTTATCTGGGTGGCGCAGGCATTCATATCCTGCGTATATTGCTCTACCGATGGCGGCTTGAAATTTACGCCCAGCATCGTGGCGATCACGGCCAGAACAGCGCCGACGCCGCCGGCGATTTGCTTGTTCTTGGGGTCCATGTCCTTGTCCAAGAAAATCAAGGCAAGTAGCGGCAGGAAGGCAATCACCGTCATGATTGCACCAAGCTGGTTTTGCATGAAGAAGCTGGCGCCATTGGCGCGGCTGGCGGGATCATTGCGGTAAGCAGCTTTCCACAGCATGCTGCCAGCAATGGCGAAGACAGCTATGCCCACCAATAGGCCAATCAGCAGCGGCAGATTGCCACCGCCGTTACCAGCGTCGAATTTGTGATGCAGCAGCTCGTAAATGGCATAGGCTTCAGCGGCAATCGCCACAATCCAGCATAACCACGCGAACATACGAAGGCGGCTGGCCGAACCCTTCTGGCCCTGAGATGCTTGCCAATCCTTAGTGACATCCGGCTTTCCGTTTGGTTTATTATCAGTCATATTCTTATCCCCAATTCAAATCTTCAGCTTTATAGGTTGGAGTTTGGCATAATGTTGGGCGTTGTCAATAATCGCTCGAATTGATTGCATTAAAGCAGGACAGCGAACTTTTGGGCGAAAATTTGCATGATGGCAAATTCTGTTAGAGTTGGGGTGATAGTTACGGTGACAGTGCATTCTATTAGAGTTGTTGGCTGCAAGCCGAGCATTAGCAACTCGAAGTTGGGTGTTTAAATTCACAAACATCGCTATCCTAACTCAGCTTGTAAAATTGAAATCTCAAGCATAATAGAGATGTAGGGTTACGGTGACAGTGCATTCTATTAGAGTTGTTGGCTGCAAGCCAAGCATTAGCAACTCGAAGTTGGGTGTTTAAATTCACAAGCATCGCTATCCTAACTCAGCTTGTAAAATTGAAATCTCAAGCATAATAGAGATTTTAGGGTGGCTTCAACGCCGGAGCTTAAAGGCACTGGCCAATGGAGGACTAGAATATGCCTACCTATACTGCATTAGACATTCGATCAAAATGGATCAAGCTTCTGATCTCGGGCTGCGTCCTACAATTGTTCAGCATCAGCCTGCCAGATTCCGCCCAAGCTGGAACGCAGAGCTACCGCCAGAGTTGTTCTAATATTCGCGTATCAAAATCAAATGGGCGAACAATCATTTCTGCTGAATGTGACATGGGGCGTCGTTCTGATGGCGCAATCCAACTTTCACATAATCCAACACAACTGGTGATTCCTCGCGAAGGATGTGCCGATATTTCCAATAATCAAAGCGAATTGCAATGCAACGGTGCTGAGAACCCGCGCGGAAGCTGGAGCCAAAGTTGCGTTGAAGGACGCTACATCCGCCACGGCGTGTTTCAAGCAGTCTGTGCGCCGGGCGGGACGACTGAGCCCAGCGTATACACTTCAATAGACGTTTATGCGTGCCCTAGTTTCAACCTTGATAATATAAATGGCCAATTGCAATGTCACTGAACGGTAGGCGCAGTCTTTCTCAATTTCAAAATTTAGCGAGGATCAAATCCATGGTAACGCGGCCCGTCCTAAAGTTCTCCAAGAACAAATTGTGTTCTCTAATTTTTCGGTCAACAATTTATGCCGCTGCTTTTATTTTGGCTTTCCCAACATTTGCCTTAGCCGACGTGGCGATTGATTGCCCTGCCCGTGATGAACTTACACCTGTTACTTTGAGTTTCAGTGGCGAGACATTGGAGATAAAGGATGATCAGGGATCGACGACGATGCCTGCGACATTAGAAAAAGGGAATTCCGGCATAACATATACCATCGTCGGTCGCGGTCCGATGGTGTCACTGATGCCAGATCTGTCGGAATTTGATAAATGTCTAACGGCAAAACTGAAAGAACATGAAACAACCTCGGCAGATAAGGATATGCTTTTTTATGTTCAGAATACGTGTCGTCTCAAGCTTTTGGCATCTGCTACGCCGCAGAAGACCGACGCGACCGTGACTGTTATTTCCCTTGAACCCAAAATCGCGATGGTTACAATTCTAACAACTTATCTCAAACCCAGCGAGGTGGCTGGTCAACCTTTGGAAATTGGAAATATACTGCCCCGCAATTGCGCTGTTGTTTCTGGGCCATAGTTTAATCGCAGCGTATATTAAGGCGCCCCAGTTCAGGGGCGCCCCAAATGATTAGTAGGATGCAAGGCGAATGACGCCAACAATATCGCCATCCATGTTCAGTCTCACCTTCACCAATCGACCCAATTTTTTGGCAGAATAAGTGTAAGTTGAACCGTAGCATTTAAGGGCATGAACTTGGCGGAAGCCGCTTTCACGCACAATCTGGCGACCTTCCCGGCACGAAATACCATCATTATAGCCACCACCGCCAAAACCACCGTCGCCACCATTAATGACAATGATCGGGCCTGATGGGTGCTTTGGCATTGGTGGTGTGGGTGTTACCACGACCACTGGTGGCGGGCAGGTTCCGAGTGTTTCACAAATAGAACCTGGTTGCTTGTTAATAACAACGGGCGGCGGGCAAGTGCCCAATTGTTTGCATATCGACATTGGTGATTTGTTGAAAATTACAGTTTTTGCCGAAGCGCCGGTTGTGAGCGTTCCGAAAGTAACGGCAAGCGTGGCCGCTAAAATAATGGACTTGGTGATCATGATAGTCTCCTGATGCAGTTGTTCAAGAATGGCCACATTGGCTACTCATGATTAACTAGATGCAGCAGTCATCCTGAATTCAGCCACAACGCAACGTTCAGGGACGGTTCATAGAGTTCTATATGGTCACAAAGATAAGGCAGCGGGGGCCACGAGATTCGGCACTGCCCACCTCCTCACTAACTCCGCTTCACCCCGAACATATTATCGCTCGCCTTCTTCACGAACAAGTTCGTCAGCGCGTCCAGCACATTGTCATAGGTAAATTCTGGTCGTGTTGCTTCAAACTTGCACGACGCCAAGACCTGCTCGACGATGAATTTGGGTTGGAAATAGGCCAGTGGCGCGTTGTTTGATCGGATTGCCAATATGACTTGATTGAAGGTGGCGTCAGTCAGTTCTAGACCCGCCTTGCGGGCCATACCTTCGAAGACTTTTCTGTAAATATCCTGCGCTGGCTCTAGGGTTTCAAGTTTATATGCGATGCGGCGCTGAAAGGCTGGGTCCATCAAATCATCGGGATGCAGATTGGTTGAGAAAATCACGATTTCGTCGAAGGGAATGCGCACACTTTTTCCGGTGTGAAGTGTGAGGTAATCCACCTTGCTGTTCAAAGGCACAATCCAACGATTAAGAATGTCTTCTGGTTTGGCGCGCTGGCGGCCAAAGTCATCAATGAGGAACGTGCCGTTCAGCGCTTTGATATGAAGCGGTGCCTCATAGAATTTGGCGATGGTATTATATTTCAAATCCAACATTTCGATGGTCAATTCGCCGCCTGTAATCACCATGGGGCGGTAGCAAGCAACCCAGCGCATGTCTGTGCGAACGCGGCGTAAACCTGTTCCGTTTGTGGGTTCAGGCGCTTCGGCCACTTTTTGGTGTACCGTTGGATCATAAACCTTCATGATCTCACCATCGATATCCACGCAGTAAGGCACATAAATAACGTTCTGGAAAATTTTGCCGACAATCTCGGCCACGGTGGTTTTACCGTTGCCTGCAGGGCCGTAGATCAAAATCGCATTGCCGGAATTAACAGCTGGGCCAAGGCGGCTTATGAACCGGTCAGTCATAACCAATCCGTTGAAAGCTTCATCCAATTGCTGACGTGTTACATGCTCGTTTGAGACGCGTTGATTTTCGATGCGCTCTTGATAATCTTTGAGCGAAACAGGTGCTGGTCCAAAATATTGACAGCGTTTCATTGCATCGGCGGCCCAATCGCGCCCGGCCCTGGTTAATGTCAAACGTTGTTCGGCAAGTGACCCGCCAATCGAAGACGTCGCCATGGCTTCGACAAATTTCCGCTCCTTGGCATCCATCAGTAGCAGATTGACAATGTTGCTGGAGAGTTTGAGCGCTTCGGCAATTTGCGAATTTGTTTCAAGGTTTTCTGAATACATGCCTTTGATGGCAAGCTCGAGCAGCGATGCCGGATCAACGCCAGTGTCTGATATGGTAGTTGGAGCTTGTGGCGCTTCTTTGAGGACTTTTTCAATTTGTTCGTGGGTCAGAATTCCCAGTGCCACAATGCTATCACCAAGCCTGCCGCCATTTGCAACCTGATGTTCGGCAGCCCTGTTGATATCCGCCGCAGTGGCCAATCCCTTGGCCACCAAAATATTGCCGATTTTCATTATTTAACCCCAACTCAACGCCCATGCGCTCGCCATTTGCGCAACACAGGCATTGACCGGAATCAGTTATTTGTTGGTTAACTGGGTGGTGTGATTTGCGCACCCTTGCTGTTCAATGGAAATAAATGGTTACTGATATGTGGTGAAATTGGAGACTTGGCAAAGCCGCTCCACAACCGATGATTAGATGAATGAAGGCAGAGGTCTTGCATTCTTCTGTTGTTGTGTTCCAAAATGGAATGATAACAGGGGTTTGTTCAAATGAAATCAGTTTTGTTAAAGGCTTTTGCGGCAGCTTTGATGCTCGGTTCTGTGAGTTCAATGTCTCACGCCGAAGTAAAGGAAATGTGGTCGCTCACAGGGTTTTCCCACCCTGAGAGTGTGGATTTTGATTTGGCGCACGGCGTGTTTTATGTCTCCAATATCGGCGGCGCTCCATTGGATAAGGACGGAAACGGCTTTATTGCAAAAGTGTCCCGCGATGGGAAAATGATTACCCAGAAATGGATCGAAGGTCTCAATGCTCCAAAGGGCATTGTGATGCAGGGCACTAAAATGTGGGTTTCCGATATCGATCAATTGGTCGAGATCGACACGAACACGGGCAAGGTGACGCAGAAATATGACGCCAAGGGTGCTGTGTTCTTGAACGACACCGCAGTTGATGCTGAAGGCAATGTTTATGTTTCGGATATAGCCAAATCGTCAATCTGGAAAATGAGCAATGGCAAGATGGAAATTTGGTACAACACCCCAGATAATCTTCACATTAATGGTCTGCGCGTGATCCGTGGTGACAAGTTGCTGGTCGCAGGTTGGGGACGTGGCATGCATGATGATGGCAGCACAGATTCAGTTGGCAATCTTTTTACGGTTGATCTGAAAACCAAGGAAATGAAAAACCTGGGCGATGGTCGTCCCGTAGGTAATATTGACGGGTTAGAGCGCGATTATCACGGCGGATTTCTTGTCACAGATTGGGTCAAGGGCGGTTTGATTGATGTAAAAAAAGATGGATCATTCAAAGTATTGATGCCGATGAAGCCCGGCAGTGCTGATCTTGATGTTATGGATAATGGCCACCAAGCTATCGTTCCGCATATGCTGGAAGATACAATTACAGCCTATCATGTCGATAATGCTGATCTTAAGTAAATGAGTTGAGGCGGGGAAAACCCCCGCCTTTTAATACGCTGATCGCGGTCTATGCCCCTCCTTCAAAAAAATAAGGAGTGGTGACAAATGCAGCAAAGCCAGTATCATAACCTCACACAAAGTTTGAGGATGAACATGATACAAAAAATGGTTTGGATTATTCTCGCTTTTGCCACCTTGGCCTTCCAAAGCCCAGCCCGCGCCAGTTCGGATAATGGTGGTTGCGGGCAAACGATGAAAATCTATTATGGCGCTTTTACAAATTGCGACAGTATGGGCCTGATTTCGCCGGGTAACGATACGCGGATCAACCTCATTTACATGCTTGCTGATGCCCGCGCTCAAAAACTCAAAATGTTAAAGCCCTCCACTGAAGCTTATTCCAATATTGCCAATTATTGGCCTAGCGACTGGCCTACATTTTGGAGCTCGATTGATCTTGGCCTTGGGGCGGCAACAAATTCATCTGTC
>CAXTKN010000071.1:2631-4608 GCA_964244805.1 uncultured Aestuariivirga sp. | reverse complement strand
TTTGTCACGCATAATGACATATCTGGATTTGCAGCTCTTTCCAATGCCACCCAGCCTTGGGTGCGCGAGGCCGCGCGCTATATGCAAGGGCGCGTTGCGCTTTTGGCAGCACAGGCTTTGGCATTTGATGAATATGGTACATTGCAGAAAGAAGGCGTATCACGCGAGATGGTCGTTGCGGCTCTTGATGGTTTAGCCAGCTATTTGAAAGACTACCCCAAGGGCAGTTACGCCGCCTCTGCCACGGGTTTGATCCGTCGTGCCTACTGGATTTCTGGAGACACGCAAAAACTCGCGGCAGCTTATTCAGAAGCCATAGCGCGTAGCTCCATTGACCCAGCAGGATTTGCGTTGGTGAATGAGATCGATCTTAAATTGCCGATCAGCAGTGACTCATACAATTCGGCAGATGTCTTGCTATTGGCGACAGAAGATTTGCGCTTGATGCGCAAGCAAACAGATTCGGACGACAAAGTCTTGCCCGGTATGACGGCCGGGATAATCGAAGCTCAACATTCGCGCTTTGTGGGACATGACGAAATCTATAACTATCTTCTCGCTGCGCGCGCTTGGTTTGTCGATAAGGACGCGAAAACTGTTTTGCAGCTGTTGCCGGAAAAGCCGGCGATGGGTGATGCATTGAGTTATGTGGAGTTCAGCGGCCAATTATTACGAGCCTCAGCACTTGATGCCACAGGCGACAAAACTGCTCGTGCAGCCTTGGTCAATTTGTTTCCAAAGGCTACTCAGGCCTTTCAGCGGGGCACATTGGAGTTGGCGTTGGTGCTCATCGATGAGCGGGCGAAAAATATTTCTGCGGTGTTTGCGCCGGACTCGCTCGTTCAACAGCCAGCGCTTCGCAGATATGTTCTCGATTACATTGCAGGCCCAATTTTGTTGCGGCAGCAAGCCGTTGCAGCCAACGTGACTAAAGAAGAACGAGAGGCAGCGCTTTTTCGTCTTTATGCACGTGACTTGACGCAAGGGCACTTCAAAGGATTTCTTGATGACATCAAGCTGCTGCCGGCAAAACCTGTGCAAGATGCAAATGGCAGTCCTTCTGATCAATTTGAATCTTTCAGATGGGGCGGAAGCAACGAACAATATAGCTGTCCGAACCTTGTTGAAGTTGCAAAGTTACTAAGTGACAATGAAATGAGCATCAAAGGCCAACTCTGTCTTGCTGAATTTATCCGTGCTCAAGGTGATTTTTCAACTCCAGTTGTCGAGAAGGATGAGCTTGGTGGCACGGGTACGCTGTTTTCAGGAAAACCGATCTTTCGGCAAGATATCTATAGGGACATCATGAAGAGTTCTAAAGCCTCACATGATGAAAAAGCCTTTGCGCTTGATCGTGCTGTGAGGTGCTATGAGCCTGCTCACAACAATGAGTGTGGTGGAACGGAAGTTGCCGAGAGCCAACGCAAGAAGTGGTATACTGAACTTAAAACAAAATACGGCGACACTTCATATGCTAAGGCGCTTCGTTATTATTGGTAAGTCATTGTGGCTGGCATTGGTTTTGTTGGGCTTGGCTTCGAATGTCCAAGCCGAAATTGTACAGGCCGACGATTATCGGAATTTCTGGCTGTGGGCGGGGGTTCAGCCTCAAATGGCGCTGGCCAAATCGAAAGAGATTTACCTTCTGGCGGGTGAGGTTTCAGACTATAGCAAACCGCATGTGGTTTCACAGCGCAGCGCTCTGCCCCATGTCATCGGGCGAGATGTTTGGATTGTTTACCGCGCGCAAACGCTTGACTGGAACGAAGCAATTTTTGCTGACGTCTTAAGGCATCTCCACCGATGGCGAGCCGAAGGCAATAGGCTCGTTGGCTTGCAAATCGATTTTGATTCAGGAACAAAACACCTTGATCGCTATGCAATTTTTTTGGTTCGGTTACGCGAGAAATTGCCGAAGGAATTTAAGCTAAGTGTGACAGGCCTTTTGGATTGGAGCGCCAATGGCGACCCTGCTGG
>CAXTKN010000071.1:0-2531 GCA_964244805.1 uncultured Aestuariivirga sp. | reverse complement strand
AAAACGGCGGAACTTGCTCGTCCCGCCGCAACTAATAATTTCGAACTTATTACTTGGTCAAGTTGGTCAACATTGGCAACAAGGCATCAAGCACTGGCTTGAGAATATCGCCTACGCCTGGCATTGCTTCAACTTTGGCTGTTGCCGCAGTAATCGCAGGCAAACCTGCGTTAACAAGTGAAGCAACGGTTGCTTTCTGCTCAGGTGTAAACTTCGCTGCCACACCCGATACTGCACCAATCGCGGTAGCCGCACTTTGCAATTTGGGCAAAGCCGCTGTTGCTGAGGTAGCATCGGTAACGCTACCGAGCGAACCCGTGAGATCGGTGAGTGCGCCAGTCAAATTTTTGGTGACGTCAATATTGTCGATCATGATGCCGGTAGCGGCAGGTGTTACAGCAGGTGTAGTGGCAGTTTCGGCTGGTTTGACCACTGCAGTTGTTGCGTTGTTTGCTTCGGTTGCTTCGTGGCCGCGGTTGGTCGTAAAATACCAAACGCCAAGTGCAATCAACGCAGCTGGAATGGCATATTTCAGCCAACCCATGCCACCCGATGACACAGGCATAGCCGGAGCCGATGCAGCGGTTTTTACACGCGAAGCTGCGCTACTAGCATTGCCCATCATACTGCTCATGCCTACTGGCATGGCTTGGTTGATAAAGCCTGCTTGCGATGTCAAGAGATTGCCAAGGCCCGAAGCATCGAGACCAGCACTGTGTTTGGCCAAAGTTCCCATAACCATTTGACCAGCTAAGCCCAATACTGAAGCACCGGCTGCAGATGAAACGCCAGCGCTGCCCAGAACAGCATTCGAGAGTGTTGATAAGGTGCTGCTGCCCAAGAGCGAGCTGAGCATCGAAGTCCCTTCCGCGGCCATTGAAGACGTGTTTGCACCAGTCAGGGCTGAGGCCATGCCAGTCATCAAAGTTGGATCAGCATTCTTCAATGAAGATAGAATATCTGAAATACCTGAGGGGGAAGAAGCTTTGTTCACGACCGCGCCCATAAGACCAGGCACAGCGGCGCTCAGAATTGAACGAACGGCATCACCGCTCAATCCAAAGCTTGAGGCAATCTTATCGATGATTGCGGGTGTCGCCATTTTCATAATTTCAGCAATTAAGTTGGCCATGTATTTTCCTCCAGTTCAATGTTGACGTCTGTCGAGTTATTTCACCAACCGTCAACTGGCCTGTATGGCCCCGATAGCGGCGAAATCTTGTTCATCTTGTGGCTATTAAGAGAATTTAAATTTGGCAGATATTTGTAACGGTTTGTCAGTTTGTATCTTGGATCTGCCGAGCCATGAAAATTGGGAGTTGGTTTCTAAACAAGTAACTTAAGGGCTGATTAACCATAGCATTTTATTGAATGGATTGGAAGTTCACTGACTTGAAACTGAACCACAGACAAGAATTGCGAAATTGAATTTATCAGCCAGGGCAAATATCTACATGCGCAGATTGTCAGCAACTTTTGTTGCGACAGCACTTAGCGCTTTCATTTTTGCCACTTATGCGCAGGCCGCTGTTACGATCACAACAACGACAAACGTAACGACATTGTCAAATGCAATTGCTGCTGGAAATCCTGGGGTGACATTAACTGGCACACCAGTATTGGGCGCTGGCGCTGCGACAAATATTTCTGGAACATTCACGACAACAGGATCGGCGCTTGGCATAACCAGCGGCATCGTGCTCGGTACTGGTAATGTCACCACAGTTCCGGGATCGCCTATTCCCGCTGGCAATTTGTCTTCTGCCGGATCTGCTGTTTCAAACGGGCCGACCAGTGAGTTCGACATCGCTACTTTTACATTTTCATTTATTCCAAAGCCTGGCGTCAACCGCATGTCGATTGCTTCGGTTTTTGCTTCTGAGGAATACAATGAATATGTGAACACCACTTTCACCGATAACTTTTCGATGACGATCAGTGGTGGCGCTTATACCAATTTTAACTTCGCCACGGTTCCTGGCACAGCAACAGGAACAGATATTAATACTGTGAATAATGGTTTGAATTCCGGCTACTACCGCGACAACACCACGGCGACACCGCTCATTCCCGATATTAAGATGGATGGTGCCACAACCGTTTTCATTAATGCGTTTAATGTTGTTCCGGGGACTACCTATACTATCACCATCCGCATTGCCGATGTGGGCGATGCGGCTTATGATTCGATTGCGTTTATTTCGACATCATCAATCCTCAATAACCCTCCTGCTCTCGATCTTTCCGTGGCACTTGCAGGTACTGGCTATACGACGACTTGGGTTGAAGGGGCAGCGCCTGTGGCGATCGCCGCCGCTGACGTCAAAGTATCTGATGATGGCACAACCATTTCTTCTGCAACAATCACATTGGTTAGTCCACTGGCGACAGACCTGTTGGCTGCTGGCGCACTGCCTGCTGGCATTACAGCATCGGCTTATAATTCGGGGACCGGAGTTATAACGTTATCTGGCGTTGGCACGCTTGTTGATTATCAAAACGCCATCAAGGCTGTTACTTACTCCAGCACC
>CAXTKN010000070.1:0-11054 GCA_964244805.1 uncultured Aestuariivirga sp. | reverse complement strand
CTGAGTGGAGAAAGCAATGGCCGTCGATCCATATAAAATATTAGGCGTCGATAAAACCGCAACGCAGGATGAAATTCAAAAAGCTTACCGTAAGCTTGCAAAAAAGATTCATCCTGACCTCAACCCCGGCAACAAAAAAGCCGAAGAACAGTTCAAAGAAGTTGCCAGCGCTTACACATTGCTCAGCGATGAAGCCAAGCGCAAGCAGTTTGATGCTGGCGAAATTGATGGCCTTGGCGCTGAAAAGCCAAGGGAAAATTATTATCGCGACTACGCAGATGCAGGCACTGCCAATCCCTATACCCATAATGCCGGGTTTGGTGATGATGACGATTTTTTCTCTGAGCTTTTCCGGCGTCAGGGAGGGAGAGGCGGTGGCGGTGAATTCAAAATGCGAGGCCAAGATGCGCGTTATCAATTGACCCTCGATTTTCTGAGCGCCATTAATGGTGGCAAGCAATCGATCACTTTGCCTGATGGATCCAAACTGGAAGTTAACATTCCACCCGGCTGCCGCGATGGCCAAACCCTGCGCCTGCGTGGCAAGGGCCAAGTTGGCAGAGGCGGAGGCACGGCCGGTGATGCACTCATCGAAATTAAAGTTGCTCCGCATAAGTTTTTCCAACGTGTAGGTGATGATATTCGCATCGACGTGCCCATCACCTTGAAAGAGGCCGTGCCTGGAGCAAAAATAAAAGTGCCAACAACGGCTGGCTCTGTCACGATGACAATACCCAAGGGCGCCAACACTGGCACAATCCTCAGATTAAAGGGTCAAGGTGTTGCCCGCGCCAACGGTAGCCAAGGCGATCAATTCATAACATTGAAGATTATGTTGCCCACTGCACCAGATGCATCGCTCGAAAAATTTATAGGCGATTGGCAACCAATAACCGAACAAAATCCACGCGAGTCGATGGGAGTTTAAAAATGAGACGTTCAGAATTTTTAGTGGTTGCTCATATCGAAACCCAAGTGTTGGAAAGTTGGGTTTCTGCAGGTTGGCTTCTGCCACAAGGTGAAGAAGATGATTATCTTTCGGAAATTGACGTGGCGCGCGCCCATCTTATCAATGACCTGAATGAATTAGGCGCGAATGACGATGCCATTCCAATCATCCTTGACTTGATTGATAATTTGCACGGGACACGAAACACCTTGCAGGAACTATTGGTGCGTATCCACGCACAACCAGAAATGACCAGACAGGAAATCTTGTCCGGCGTTCTTCCAAAGTAGATTTTTAAAACCAGCTTTTACAGCTATAGAATTCGCGAACATCCGGTTTGATAGGTCATATTATTGAGTGATGAGTATAGCACGAAAATCATTCACGTTGGTTCCAGTAGGACCTGTCACCAAGAGATCACTAGCAAGATTAAGCGCTGTCCATGAATCATGTTTCGCCAGAAGTTTGGCAATGTTTCCACCAGCTTTTATAATTCTTTCAGATGTTGCGCCATCGACAATGCCACCTGCATTGGTTTCTGAACCGTCAATTCCATCGGTATCTGCTGCCAAACAATGTATATTTTCAACGCCCGAAATGTCCGCTGCAAAACTCAATAGAAACTCAGAATTGCGTCCGCCTTTGCCTTCGCTTTGCTGTCCGATTGTTACAGACGTTTCACCTCCAGAGAGTAATAAGCATGGCGCGTTAAATGGTTGATTTCTATGTTTTATTTCGCTGGCAATGGCCGCATGCATTTTCGCAATCTCCCGAGCTTCACCTTCAATGGCGTCTGAAAGGATGTATGTCGGTATGCCAAGACTTCTCGAAAAAGCAGCGGCTGCTTCGAGTGACTGGCCCGCCGAAGCAACAAGATAAATCTCATTTCGCTCAAATCTTTTATCAGTTGGCAGCGGTGCACCTTCAGCCTTTGAAAAAAACTTGGAAAGTCCAGTCGAAATCGGAATATTAAACTGTTGCAAAAATCGCAAAGCATCTTGGGTCGAATTTGAATCTGGAATCGTCGGTCCACTTGAGACAAGCGACAAGCTATCACCTGGAATATCCGAAACGACAAACGTAACAACTTTTGCAGGATAAGCTGCAATCGCAAGCCTTCCGCCTTTGATTTTTGAAACCTGCTTTCGAACTGCATTCATGGCAGAGATCGGCGCACCCGAACGCAACAGAGATTCATTCAAGAATATTTCATCTTCCAAAGATAACCCATCTTGCGGTGCTGGCAGAAGGGCGGAGCCACCGCCAGAAATAAGTGCAATTACCATATCATCGGCTGTAAGATCCTGCACCAGATCGAGCAGCTTAGCTGAAGCGGCCAGGCCCGCTTCATCAGGAACCGGATGTGACGCTGTTAGAAACTCAATCTGCTTCAAGTTCGCAGACGTCCCATGCCGAGAAACAACCGCTCCTTCAAGTGGTCCATTCCAAAGAGACTCAAGTGCTTCGGCCATTTGCCCCGCGGCCTTTCCCGCTCCGACAACGATGGTTCGCCCCTTGGGCATGGCAGGCAAGTTTCGTTTTATTCCAGGCAGCGGGTTGCCTGCATTCACCGCGACATTAAACAATTGAACCAGTAATTTTCTTGGCTCTTTGAAGAGCGCCTCAGATAGTGACATGATAATTATGCGATGCGCAATTGCGACACAGGATCAAAAAATACAGCTTTATCCAAGTTAAAAGCGAGATCGCTGTAATGTCCCGCCTGCACATTTGCATCTGCACGCAAACGAGCCACAACCTCTTTACCACCGAGCTTGGTAATTGCGAAAGTGTCGGAACCTGCTGGCTCTACCACCTCAATCAGGCAATTGACTTTGACGATTGACGCGCCGTTGTAAGAGGCGCTCGCAAAGTCGGTTAAGGCCTCAGGCCTGATTCCAAAAATTACATCCTTGTCTTTGTAGTTTTTCAAGGCAGCAGATGCCTGCTTCAAATCGATCGAAACGCTGCGCTCTTCATTTTGGCCGAGCATTAGTTGGGTTTTGCCAGTAGTTACAGATATTCTTCCCTTCAACAGATTCATCGCGGGCGAACCCATAAAGTCTGCCACAAACATATTGACCGGATCATTGTAGATTTCGGCAGGCGATCCAAATTGCTGCAACACGCCGTCTTTCAAAACGGCAATCTTGGTGGCTAATGTCATGGCCTCGACTTGATCATGCGTCACATAGACAATCGTTGTTTTGAGCCGCTGATGCAGACGCTTAATTTCAGTCCGCATATCAACCCGCAACTTGGCATCGAGATTGGAAAGCGGTTCATCAAACAAAAACACTTGTGGGTTGCGCACGAGTGCGCGCCCCATAGCGACACGTTGGCGTTGGCCGCCTGAAAGTTGCCCCGGCTTGCGATTAAGAAGATGTCCAATTTGCAAAAGATCGGAAACCTGTTTGACGGAACGATCTCGCTCATCGCGCGGAACGCCGCGCATCTCCATGCCAAAAGCGATGTTTCCTGCGACCGTCATGTTTGGATAGAGCGCGTAAGATTGAAACACCATCGCAATGTCACGTTCAGAAGGATGCAGTTTGCTAACATCTTTTGCGCTTATCGTTATTGTGCCCTCGTTGATTGCTTCCAAGCCTGCAATTGTATTGAGGAGCGTGGATTTACCGCAGCCTGATGGCCCGACAAGAACCAGAAATCCACCCTCCTCAATCTCCAAGGAAATATTCTTGAGAACCGGCACCGTGCCATAGTTTTTCGAAAGATTTTGAATGTTGAGAAATGACATGACTAACCTTTTACCGATCCTGCCATCAGGCCGCGTACAAAGTATCGGCCCGACAAAATGTAAACTAAAAGTGTGGGAAGTGCCGCCAAAATAGCGCCCGCAAAGTGAACGTTATATTCTTTCACACCAGTTGAAGAGTTCACGAGATTATTGAGAGCAACAGTCATCGGCTGCGAGTCAGCATCGGAGAAAGAGGCCCCAAACAGAAAATCATTCCAGATGTTGGTAAATTGCCAAATCACAGTAACCACAATAATCGGGCCGGAATTAGGAAGTAGAATGCGCCAGAACGTTTGAAAAAATCTGGCCCCGTCCATTTGCGCCGCGCGCACCAATTCCGTTGGAAACGCTTCATAGAAATTTCTGAAGAACAAAGTTGTAAATCCAAGACCGTAGATTGTGTGGATTGCAACCAGCCCCGCAATCGTTCCCGATAGTCCCGCCAAACCTAAAAGGCGCGCTGATGGAATAATCACAATTTGAAATGGAATGAAACAACTCAGCAGCATCATGGCGAAAATGATTTCGCTGCCCCTGAAACGCCATTTGGTAAGCACATACCCATTCAAAGCACCAAGCATGGTTGCAATAAAAACGGCGGGAACAACCATCAAAAGAGAATTCAAGAAATAAGGTTTGAGACCCGTTGGCTCAACACCAATTTGTGCAGTTGACCATGCACTTGACCACGCTGCAACAGTCCATTCATGGGGCAGAGAAAGCATGTTGCCCTGCTGAATTTCGGCAAGAGGCTTTAAGGAATTCACGATCATGATATAGAGTGGCAACAGATAGAAGATCGCGAAGATCATAAGAATGCCATAGACAAAACGTCGCGCGACCAAACTCATCTTCACTGCTTGCTGGCTCTGAGAGGAACTCATGATGACTTCTTCTTTGCAAGTTCAGAATAAAGATAGGGAACGATGACAGCAGCGACCATCATCAACATGATGATTGCTGATGCCGATCCCATGCCCATTTCATTGCGACCAAATGTAAATTTTTGCATGAACAATGCGGGCGTCCATGTTGCCGTGCCTGGGCCGCCATCCGTCATCGCAACAACCAAGTCATAAGACTTGATTGCAAGATGGGCCAACACCACGAACGCGGAGAGAAACACTGGCGTCATCATCGGAATGATGATGCGGCGATAGAGCGTCCAGTTTGATGCGCCATCAATTTGCGCCGCTTTGATGATCTCATTATCGACACCGCGAAGACCTGCCAAAAACATCGCCATCACAAATCCTGATGATTGCCATATGGCGGCAATCACGATTGTGTAAATTGCAAATTGACTATCTTTGATCCAGCGGAAAGAAAAACTTTCAAAACCCCATAAATGCATCACATGCTCGAGGCCAATGCCCGGATCAAGAAACCACTTCCAAGCAACACCTGTGACAATGAATGACAGCGCCATCGGATAAAGATAGATCGGACGCAACACGCCTTCACCACGAATTTTTTGATCAAGCAAGATCGCCAGTGCGAGACCCAGGACGGAACAAATTGTAATGTATAAACACGTAAAGATCGCGAGATTACTGAGCGAAATCCACCAATTTGGATGGTTGAACAGTCTTTCGTAATTGGTAAGGCCAACCCATTTTGTGAGGTCTGGAAGCAGTTTAGATCCTGTCAAAGACAGAGCGCCCGTGAACAATATGAAGCCGTAGACAAACACCAGAGTAATGGCAAAACTGGGGGCTAATACCAGTTTGGGGAGGATATCTGCAAAACGAGGTCTTGCCAAAACTCTGG
The DNA here is from genome assembly GCA_964244805.1 of uncultured Aestuariivirga sp. GTDB lineage: Bacteria > Pseudomonadota > Alphaproteobacteria > Rhizobiales > Aestuariivirgaceae > Aestuariivirga. The sequence goes on along the minus strand of CAXTKN010000070.1, from coordinate 5,577 downwards.
TGAAAGTTTGCTTTGATGTTTGGTCATCAAGCATTGTTAACCCACCATGAAGTGCGTGCACCTTGATGGATGTTAAGTGTTTTCGACTCGGTGTAATCTTCCACTGAATGACGACCGAGTTCCCGACCCAGTCCAGATTGCTTCACGCCTCCGAACGGCAATTCTGGAGTGCCGTCCATAAATGTATTGACCCACACAGTGCCAGCCCGAACACCTCTCGATATCTCCAAGCAGGTATCGATGTCTTTGGACCAGACACTTGCAGACAATCCAAATTGGGTTGAGTTGGCAATTTCGAGGGCTTCAGTTTTTGTCCCAAATTTCAAAATTGAAATGACAGGTCCGAAAATTTCTTCATGCGCAACTTTCATTTCTGGTTTTACGTTTGTGAGAATTGTAGGCGCCATATAATCACCCATGCCAAGATCAAGGCGCTCTCCACCTAATGCGACTTCAGCGCCCTCTTCTTTTGCGCCCGCAATATAAGTTGAGATTTTTTCAAAATGGAGGGGAGTGATGATGGCACCCACTTGCGTTTCGGGATTAAGGGGATCACCTACGCGTACTCTTTTTGATAGGCTGGCGATACGATCGGTTACATCTTCCACGATGCTTTCATGAACAATAAGACGAGAACCTGCATTGCAACACTCCCCTGCGTTGAAATAGCCCCCAAACACTGCGGCATCTACAAAAGCCTCAAGATCAGCATCGGGAAAAACGATTTGCGGATTCTTTCCGCCAAGTTCCATCGACACTTTCTTCATTGTTCTGGCGGCGTTGGCCATGGCGGAACAGCCAACAGCAGTTGATCCCGTGAACGAAATCATATCGACATCAGCATCGCCTGTGAGGACGTCACCAAAGACCGCCCCTTTGCCGCTGATGATATTCACAACACCCGCTGGCAAACCAGCATCTAACAACAGCTGACCCAGAAATAGAGTTGAGCCTGAACTCAATTCAGACGGCTTAACAACCGCCGTGCAGCCAGCAGCGAGCGCAAAAGGCAGCTTTTGTGAAACAATCAGGAATGGAAAATTCCATGGCGTGATGATTGATACAACGCCAATCGGTTCGCGCAAGACCACACCCAGAGTATGTTCACCAAGATTGTTGTAGCTTTCACCATAAAGTGTGCGAGCCAAAGAGGCGGCATAACGCCAGATATCGATGGCGCCATCAATCTCACTGAGAACTTGTTGAATGGGTTTTCCAGATTCTATGGTGTCCAAGTGAGCGATTTTTTCGCGGTTTTCTTCAATCAAGTCTGCAACTTTATGCAAAAATTTTGAACGCTCAGCGGCCTTCATGCGCGGCCAAGGCCCGTGATCAAATGCCTTGCGCGCCGATGATATTGCCAGTTTTGCATCGGCAACTGTGGCTGATTGGTAGTGCCCAACAAGTGTGCCATGGCCCGGTGCCAGCCTGCTCGACGTTTCGCCAGACTGTGATTTACGCCAAGCACCATCAATCAACATCAAATACTCTGGTGCAACGTAATCTGTTAGATTTTTTGGCGTGATATAATGCGACATCGTCTATCCTGCTTTGACATTAACGGGGACACGGTTTCCAGTCCGCGCGGATTCTGCAATAGCTAAACCGGTGGCAAGCGACCAAACACCATCATCGCCTGTAGCTGCCGGCTTTGATCCCAATTCTATCGCGCTGTGAAAAGCCTCGACCGCAGTCTCATAGAGATTGCGATGCTCAACATTAAGTTCACGCTCGCCATTTCCGTTTTTGAGGATCACACGACCAATGGGCCGTTGCGTCATCACGTCGGTTCCAATCAACGAGCCTTCCGTGCCGTAAATCTCAAAACCTGTTGGCGCATATTTAACAGTGAAGGCATCATGAAATTGCGCAATCAAACCCGATTGAAACTTAATGACTCCCATAACACCATCTTCCAAGCCCAGACTTGCCATACCAGAGCTTTGGTCAATGGCAGTTACCTGGACAGGGTTTTCACCAAGGACGAAACGCAACGTATCTGCATCATGAACAGCCATATCGAGTATGACGCCCCCGCCAGCATTTGGCTTGTCGATGCGCCAACCTTGCAAATGCGATGGCAGCTGAACAGCGTGATGGACGCGCGCAGCGATGGGGCGACCGATCAAACCATATGCGATCGCTTTCTTCATAGCCTTGTGTGAACCTGCGTTCCGCAAATGATGATTGGTGCCAAACACCACCCCTTTGTAATCTGCCGACGCAACCATTTTTTGGGCATCGCCAAGAAGCAGCGCCAAAGGCTTCTCACAAAGCACATGTTTTCCAGCAGCAATGGCAGCCATGGCTTGAGGAAAATGCAAATCATTTGTTGTTGAAATGTAAACAGCGTCAATGCCGCGATCGGCCAAAACGGTTTCAATATCAGATGTGGCGAAATTTATTTTATGCTCAATTGCAAATGCTTTGGCGCGGCTCGCATCCGAGCTAACCACAGCCACCACGTCGCCGCCCGTCGCGCGAATGGCAGCAATCATCCATTCTCTCGCAATCGTGCTTGCACCAACCAATGCCCAACGAACCATAAAGATTTCCAACCCAAATTATTCTTGATCTGTTGGTTTGATGCATTATTGGATCGTTCCAAATTAGTCAAATAAAAAATCAATAAACGTTACCCAGCTGACATTTTATTCAGAATTTGCAGCGCTAGTGGGTTGTATTAATGAAATAAATTTGCGTATCAGAATTCAAAATCAAAAACCAAAATGCCGTCGATGCCGCCTGCCGCGGATGAAACAATTTTTGCACCCGTGGCTTGGTGACTGGGATGATTCTGATATGCCCTGAGGCCCTGCCAAGAGTCAAAGTCCACCGTAAATCCGTGCATAAATCCACGTTCGATGTGTTCAGGGCTCTCACTGCGACCACTGTGAACAGCACTCATACCATTGATTTCTGACCGTACGTGATCAAGCTCTGTGAAGATTGATTTGATTTCATTTTCACTTGTCTCAGTTTTAAATTTTACCAGTACGATATGTCTAATCATATTTCAGTTCTCACGCACTAAGAGGGCCGGTTGACTGCCTAACGACCAATTTTGTTTCGCCGAGGAACTTTTGCGAATCAACTGCCTCACCCTTGATCAGTTGAACCAGACGCTTGGCCGCCTCCATCCCCATCTTGCGAGTTCCAACACTTACAGTCGTCAATGGTGGAAATGCGTATGCGGCTTCCGCAATGTCATCAAAACCAACAATGGAAAAATCCAGGCCAACTCTCAAACCAGACTCGTGAAGCAATCGAGAGGCCCCTAGAGCGACCACATCATTATGACAAACGGCGGCAGTTGGTTTTTGCGGGAGCGATAACGCAGCTTTCATTGCGTCGGCTCCACCTTGTCGATTTGGCGCCGAATTGATGATCAACCGATCATCAGCAACCAGGCCAGCAGCACGGTGCGCCTGACGCCACCCCTCCACCCTTTCCTTTTGAACCGCAAATGTGTGATCGCCGCCCAAGAACGCGATAGACTTATGGCCAAGCTCAATCAAATGGCGGGTTGCCTGGAGAAAGCCAGAAATATTATCAGGGCCAACATAAGGCAAGGGGCAATCATCCACCACACACATTGCCACAACAACGGGCAAGCCTTTTGGGAAAGACTCCGAAATTGTCCAGGCTGTCGTTCCTCTTGCAGGGCTAAGCACGATGCCCGCCACACCATGCTCGCGCAGAGCGCGGATCGCATTTGCCTGTTGGATTGGATCTTCATTGGCGTTTGCTAAAACCGGCAACATGTTATACCCCGCCAAAACTTCTTCAATGCCCGCGGCCAATTCCGAAAAGAATGGATTGCTCAGATCTCCGATGACAATACCTGCAAAATCAGATTTAGCCTGGCGCAAGCCCGCAGCCGAACGATTGTAAACATACCCCAATTGCTCAATGACATTTTGAACTGTTTCGCGCGTTTCTTTTTTAACCAACGAACTTTCTTGCAAAACCAGCGAGACAGTCGATTTTGACACCCCCGCAACACGCGCAATATCGATGATCGTCGCTCGAGATTTGAGAGTTGAGAGCTTAACAGCCGTTGATTTTCGCGAAGTCTTAGTCGATTTTGGCATTTAAATATCTCATATGGAACGATCTTTTCTAACCTTTGTGCACAATTTCAACAACCCGAAAATTCCAAATTTTCAATATTTTTGAGAAAATCAATCTTTCACTTGACTTTTGGAACGTTCCAATAAATGCTAAGTAACTATCCAGTTCCACTATATTGAAGACTGGGGAAAAAATGAACGATTTCTGGAGGAACCTAATGAACTATATTTCTGGACTTAAGCGTATTCGGACAATTGCGGCGGCCTCCTTGGTCACTGGCCTGCTGGCAAGCTCTTCATTCTGCCTGCCTGCCTTTGCCGATGGGTCGGTTGAGGTCATGCATTTCTGGACGACGGGCGGTGAAGCAGCCGCTCTCAAGGCGGTCAAAGATAAAGTTGAAGCCGCTGGTGTGAAGTGGGTCGATGCTCCCGTTGCAGGCGGTGGTGGCGATGCGGCAAAAGCAGCGCTTCAAGCCCGCATTGCTGCCGGCAATCCGCCAGCTGCCATGTTAATGTTGGGTCAGAATATCATCGATTGGGCCAAGGCTGGAATGTTGGCTGATCTTGGAGAGATCGCCAAGCAAGGTGATTGGGAAAACGCCTTGCCTGACGCCGTTAAAGCATTTGTCAAAGTTGACGGGCGCTGGGTCTCTGCTCCCACCAACATCCACCGCGTAAACATGGTGTGGGCTTCAAAGGCAGCATTCGAAAAGATTGGCGCACAGCCCCCAAAAACTTGGGAAGAGTTCAATGCGCTTGCGCCAAAATTCCAAGCTGCAGGAATTATCCCGCTCGCTCATGGCGGCCAAGCATGGCAAGATGTGACACTTTTTGATAGTGTTGCTTTGGGAATTGGCGGGCCAGAATTCTACCGCAAGGCTTTCGTCGATCTCGACGCGGGCACGTTGAGCAGCGATACGATGGTCAAAGTTTTTGATGAAATGCGTTTATTGCGTGGGATGGTCGATAAGGATTTCTCCGGACGCGATTGGAACCTTGCGACAGCGATGGTGATTGAAGGCAAAGCTGCCATGCAAATCATGGGCGATTGGTCAAAAGGTGAATTTACAAATGCTAAGAAGCAAGCCGATGTAGATTTCCTTTGCTTCCCCTCCCCCGGCACTCAAGGCGACTTTGCATTCTTGGTCAATTCTTTCTCCATGTTTGAACAACCAACTGACGAAGCCAAAAAAGCACAAGCAGTATTGGCCAACGCAATCATGGACAAGGGCGTGCAGAACAAGTTCAACATTGCCAAAGGCTCCATTCCCGCAGTGATCGGAACGTCCGAAGAAGGTCTCGATTCCTGCTCAAAAAAGAACATCGCTGATTTTGCAGAAGCATCCAAAGCAAATACGGTCGTGCCAACTGTGGCCTACACCCATGCAGCAAACGCGGCAGTGACGGGAGCAATCACAGACGTTGTGACCAAACATTTCAATTCTGAAATGTCCTCATCAGATGCCGTTGCTGAATTGGTCAAAGCGATTGCTGCTGTAAAGTA
>CAXTKN010000069.1:0-11062 GCA_964244805.1 uncultured Aestuariivirga sp. | reverse complement strand
CGGCGAAGGCCGGGATTGGGCTTTTTTTAAGTTATTAAGCCCAGCCCCGGCCTTCGCTGGGGTGACGGAACTGGGGTTCATTCATCTTAACTAACCGAAAGCTATTTTATGCATCAACACTCGGAATCTCGACCATCTGCACTCCGGCAATTTTCCAACTTCCATCTGGTTGTTGTTGCATCGCATAAACCGCTTCATAGCGCTTGCCGTTAGTGGCGGTTATGATCACGTGTTGCGCCGGCCTTCCCAAGCTGTCGGTTGCGAGATCGCCGAATACATATTTGGTATTTTTGTAAATTGGCTCATAGCCGCGCTTGACCATCCCCATGAATATTTCGGCACTGGGGAAGATGCCTTTGACGATGGGGGCGGCAAAGGAATATGCGGCTTGGCCGTCGTCTTTTTTAAACGCTTCAAGTTGGCCGGAAATCACGGCTTGGAAGGCGGATTGATCGGCGTTTTCTGCTTGGGCAGGCGCCAGCAGGAAAACCAACAACAGGGCGGAAACAAGAAATCTAATCATGATTGACCTCGCTTAGGTATATGATGTCTTGCTTTTATTACGCTGGCAAATCACAATTGGTTTAGGAGCAAAATTATGGATCATTCGGTTTTAGAAACGGCAGCAGATTGGCTGGGGCAAAAGCGGCAGGTGGCATTGGCGACCGTGATTGAGACCTGGGGGTCAGCCCCTCAACCCGTGGGCAGCCAGCTGGTGATTGACGGGGATGGCAATTTTATGGGCTCGGTTTCGGGTGGCTGTGTTGAGGGTGCCGTTATTACCGATGCGCTGGATGTGATGAAAACCGGTGAGCCTCGGATTTTGGATTTTGGTGTGGCAGACGAGACCGCTTGGAAAGTGGGGCTGGCTTGTGGCGGTAAAATTCGGGTTTATGTGGAGCCGCTTTTGTGAAGGCTGAAATACTTGAGGCGATCCTGGATGCGCGGCGAAATCGCCGATCCGTTGCTGCTGTGACTGATTTAGGATCGAATGCGCAACGCGTTGTTTTTCGTTCAGAAGCGGACGAAGCTTTGGACAAACGCTTCCGGTTTGATCAATCGGGTATTGAGAGATCCGAAGTAGGCGAAACCTTTGTGGCGATCCACAATCCGCCACTGCGGCTGATCATCATTGGCGCGGTTCATATTGCACAAAGTATTATCCCTATGGCTCAAGCGGCCAATTATGATGTGACGGTGATTGACCCGCGTGGGGCCTTTGCCACGGGCGCGCGGTTTCCGGGTGTGACTTTGATCGAAGATTGGCCACAGGATGTTTTGCCAAAGCTTGCGCTTGATGCGCGAACTGGATTTGTGGCGCTGACTCATGATCCGAAGATTGATGACCCGGCGCTTGATTTGGCTTTGAGGTCGGAGGTGTTTTATGTCGGCGCTTTGGGATCGAAGAAAACCCAAGCTTCGCGCTTGGAGCGATTGAAGGCTTCGGGATTTGATGAATCTGGATTGGCCCGTATCCATGGACCTATCGGTTTGAAGATCGGTGCGGTTGGTGCGCCCGAAATTGCGATCTCGATCATGGCTGAGATGACGCAATCGCTGCGGCTGGGCGGATAATGAAGTTTGGCTCGTTTGCGGTTGACGAGGCCTTGGGCTGTGTTCTCGCGCATGCGGTGAAACTTGATGCTTTCACTTTGAAAAAAGGCAAAGTTTTATCTCAACTCGATATTGATTCACTGGATGCTGAAAATGTGAAAACCGTTATTGCTGCACGGCTTGATGTTGGTGATGTGCCGGAAGACGAGGCGGCGCGACGATTATCAATCGCCATGAGTGGTCAGAACACAACAGCTCAAGAAGCATTCACGGGGCGTGCCAATATTTATGCGGAGCGACCCGGTGTCTTGCGTGTGGACCTCGAACGCCTGCGCGCAATCAATCATCTCCATGAGAGTTTGACGATTGCGACTTTGCCCGCTTTTGCGAGGGTGGGGCGACGGGATATGTTGGCTACTGTTAAAATTATTCCGTTTGCAACACCGCGTGAAGTTTTAGAAAAAGCATTGGTCATTGTGGGCGAGAAGCCTTTAATTTCGGTTGCCGCATTCAAATCTCTGCGCGTTGGGTTGATCATTACAAATCTGCCGCATACGAAAGATTCGGTTATAGCCAAATCTGAAACGGCCATTCGTGACCGCGTAACTTCACTTGGTGGCAACTTATCTCAAGTGGTCGTTTGCGATCATGGGCAAGATGTTTTGGCGCATGAAATCCGAAAGCTTAAAGATGTTGATCTGATTTTATTATTTGGTGCTTCGGCGATTGTTGATCGTGCCGATGTGGTGCCTGCTGCGTTGGTTGGTGCTGGAGGAGTTGTCAAACATGTGGGTATGCCTGTTGACCCTGGTAATTTATTGATGCTGGGAGCTTTAGATCAAGTGCCAGTGATTGGTGTTCCATCATGCGCGCGTTCACCTAAGACGAACGGTTTTGACTGGGTGCTAGAGCGCCTGATGGCGGGCATTGATGTTTTGCCTTCTGATCTCATGGATATGGGGGCAGGCGGATTGCTGGCCGAAATTAAGTCTCGTCCGCAACCACGCGAGGGCCAGGCATCAACGATGGTTGCACCGCGTATTGCTGCGGTTGTTTTGGCGGCTGGGCTTTCGAGCCGCATGGGATCGAACAAGTTGCTTTCTGATTTAAATGGCCAAGCTTTGATTGAAGCTACGATCAACCGATTGAGCAAGGCTGGGATTGATGAAATTATTGTGGTGACAGGGCATCAAGCAGCAGAGGTGCAAACTGTTTTGAAAAATCACAAGCTACGTTTCGTTCACAATGATGACTTTGCCCAAGGGCTTTCGACTTCGGTTCGGGCAGGCATCGCAGCGGCGCGAGAATTCGATGCAGCTTTTATTTGTTTGGGAGATATGCCGCTGATTGAAGCGGGAGATTTAAATAAGATGATTGCAGCTTTCAATGCCGTTGAAGGTCGATCATTAGTAGCGCCAGTGCTTGGCCGCAAATTAGGAAATCCGGTTTTGTGGGGGCAGGAACACTTCGTTGATTTGATGGCTCTGACGGGTGACCGGGGTGCGCGCAGTTTGATTGAATCACGGCGTGATCAGATTGTTGAAATCGCCGTGACCCATGATGGCATTTTGCTCGATGCCGATACACCTGAGGCTTTGGAAGAAATCAAAGCCAAATTAAAGTAACTGCCGATATTGGATAAAGCCTGAACGTGAGGCGATTTTATTATAGAGCTCCATCGCGTCAGTATTGCTTTCATGAGTCAGCCAATGCACCCGTGAACATCCTTTGGACTTTGAATAAGCATAAACATACTCGATGAGCTTTCGGCCCACGCCGTGTCCTCTTGCTTTTTCGGACACAAACAAATCCTGCAAATAGCAATAGTCGCCCGTTGTCCAGCAAGAACGATGTTGGATGTGATGAACCAGGCCAACAGCTTCATCACCATTCCACGCCATCGCAGCGCCCATGGGTTCAGCCGGATCAAGCAGGCGGCTCCACGTTACATCGCTCACTGCTTCCGCAATGTCGGTTTTGTAGAAGGCTTGGTAGCCACGCCAGAGCGGATACCACAGGGCTTTGTTTTCCGCGCTGACGGGGCGAATTTCGATTGTCATATTAATTGCAAATTCCTGAAACTCACATGGCCTTTGCGGCCGATGATGATGTGGTCGTGTACTAAAATCCCAAGTGTGGTGCCAGCGGCTATCACTTTCTTGGTCATTTCAATATCAGGCATGGACGGCGTTGGATCACCCGATGGATGATTGTGCACCATAATGATCGCCGATGCTGAAAGCTCAAGCGCGCGTTTGATCACTTCGCGGGCATAAACTGGTGTGTGATCGACACTTCCGGTTTGCTGCACTTCATCGGCGATCAATTGATTTTTCTTGTCGACGAACAATAATCTAAAGCTCTCGGTTTCCGCGAAGGCCATGGCTGCGTGACAATAGTCTATGATCGCTTTCCAGCTGCTCAGCAGTGGGCGATTGATAACTTTGCCACGTGACAAACGCAAAGCTGCAGCTTGAATCAATTTGATTTCTGTGGCCACGGCGGGGCCAACACCTTTGACTTCCATCAAACGTTCAGGCTCTGCGCTGACGACTTCAGCAAAAGAGCCGAACCTTGCGATCAATGCTTTAGCGATTGGCTTGGTGTCGCCACGTCTGATGGCGCGGAATAAAACCATTTCGAGCAACTCATAATCGGGCAGGGCATCTGTGCCACCAATTTCAAAGCGTTCGCGCAAACGCTCGCGGTGGCCCAAGAAAGTGGCCTGATTGGTGGCATCTTCAAGGCCTTTGGCCATGTCAGATTTTTGCTGTCGGGCGATCAAGCCCTTTCGGTGACAGCGTGAAAATTTCGTATCCAGTTTCTGTTACACCGATACTGTGTTCGAACTGGGCAGAAAGCGAACGATCCCTTGTGACTGCTGTCCAACCATCGCTCAAGATTTTCACATGGGGTTTGCCAAGATTAATCATCGGCTCAATGGTGAAGAACATACCGGGCTTGAGTTCAACGCCTTCTCCGCGTTTTCCGTAGTGCAACACATTGGGGTGATCATGAAAAACGAGACCCAGCCCATGGCCACAAAAATCGCGCACCACCGAGCAGCGTTCGGCTTCGGCATAGGTTTGAATAGCGTGGCCGATGTCACCGATATGCGCGCCGGGTTTTACTTCTGCAATGCCCAACATCAGGCATTCGTAAGTCACATCAATCAAGCGTTCGGCCGCGCGGCTTATTTCGCCTACGGGATACATGCGGCTGGCGTCACCATGCCAACCATCGACGATGAAGGTGACATCGATGTTGACAATATCGCCTTCGCGCAAAGGTTTATCATTGGGGATGCCGTGACAGACAACATGATTGATCGATGTGCAACAGGCCTTCCGGTAACCACGGTAGTTGAGCGTAGCTGGCAATATTTTATGCGTTGATGCAAAATCCATAAAGAATTCGTCGATCGCTTCGGTTGCCACGCCGGTTTTGACGAGTGGCCCAACTTCGTCCAAAGCCATAGCGGTCAATTGGCCAGCCTTGCGCATAGCTTCAAAATCTTCTGGTTTATGCAATTTGATGCGTGCTGAAGTTTGGGTTTTGGTCATGATATCATTTTGTCAGGGGTTTGCGTTTTGGTCAATCTATGGCAGAGCGTGTTGAAAAGCGAGATTTGAAATGATGCAAGCTCCAACCGCCGCAGTTCTTTTGATAGGCAATGAAGTCTTATCTGGGCGTACCAAAGACAAAAATCTAGGTTTTATTGCGGATTACCTATCCGCGCTGGGCATTGATTTGATGGAAGCTCGGGTTATTGCTGATAATGAAAGCGATATTGTTGCAGCGGTAAACGCTTTGCGGGCGCGTTACACTTATGTTTTCAGCACTGGCGGCATAGGGCCAACGCATGATGATATTACGGCTGATTGCATGGCAAAGGCGTTTGGCGTGGGTATTTCACACCACCCAGAAGCTGTAGAAATTTTGATGGCCTATTTTAAGGAAATGGGACGCGAGGCTAATGAAGCGCGCATGCGCATGGCGAGGGTTCCGGACGGTGCGACACTGATCAATAATCCGGTTTCAAAGGCACCTGGGTTTCGGATTGGCAATGTGTTTGTGATGGCGGGGGTGCCTAAAATTATGCAAGCGATGATGGATGCTCTGGCACCTCAGCTTATGACGGGCGTTGTGGCGAAATCTGTAACGATTGAGTTCCTGGGAGGGGAGGGTGATGTGGCCAAGCCTCTGAGCGCGATTCAAGATCTTTTCCCGAGTGTTACGATTGGCTCATACCCATTTGAGTCACCGCAGGGCTTCGCGACAAATTTAGTGCTGCGATCACGCGATGACCAAGAATTGGAAAATGCTGCGCAGGCGGTTACGAAAATGACAGAAGACCTGCGCTTGGATGGCAAAGCGCGCGGTTGGAAAAGGCTTTAGGCGGCCAACGCCTTTTTCACTTTTTCGGTCAGATCATTGCGGGTGAATGGTTTGTTCACAAGTTCAATGGTGTCTGGCAGATCATTCATCTGGCGGACAGAGCCCGGTGCATAACCTGACATGAATAGAATTTTGAGTTCGGGTCTCAGCTTAATTGCTTTGGCCGCAAGCTCTGGGCCGTTCATGCCGCCAGCCATAATAACATCTGATAAAACCAGATCAATATCACGTTGATCATCAATCATCTGCAAGCCTTCATGGCCGTTTGTGGCGGTGATTGTTTCAAAACCCATTTCTTCGATCATGGCTGCTGCAACTTCGCGCACTGAGCTGTTATCTTCAACCACAAGAATTTTCATTTTACGAGACGGAAGTGTTGGCGCTGATTCAACAAGTGTTGCACCCAGTTCGCGCATCAAGTGTTGTTGAAGTTCCGCGGGGCGTTTTATGACATCAATTTTTGTTGAAGCCGTGAGTCTGGGCAAATAGAGCTTTACTGACGTGCCGTGGCCAACTTCGGAATAGATTTTAACATGGCCGCCTGATTGTTTCACGAAACCGTAAATCATTGAAAGGCCTAGGCCTGAGCCTGCTTCGGGGCCTTTTGTGGTAAAGAAGGGTTGGAACACTTTTTCAATATTTTCAGGCGCTATGCCCGACCCCGTGTCGGTGACTGAAATTTCCACATAGTCACCGGGTGTTACTTCTTCATGGGATTGCGCATAAGTGCTGTCTAAACTGCGGTTAGCGCTTTCAATAATCAGGCTGCCGCCTTTTGGTGCCATGGCATCGCGGGCATTGATCGTGAGATTGAGGATGGCGGTTTCCAGCATTGTCTGGTCAACTTTAACCGACCATAAATCTTCGGTTGGAATGAACTTAATCTCGACCGTGGCGCTCACCGCTTGCTTCAACATATCCTGCATATTGAACAGCAGATCATTGACCGCGAGTTCTTTGTTTTGCAACGTTTGCTGGCGCGAGAAAGCCAACATGCGGCGGGTAAGATCAGAGCCTTTTTCGGATGCGTCAATGGCAGCGCGGATGCGTTTGAGGGCGCGTTCGTCACCCTTTACCAGCTGCTCAACCAATTGCAGATTGCCCATAACGACCATCAGCAGATTGTTAAAGTCATGCGCGATGCCGCCCGTGAGTTGGCCCACTGCTTCCATTTTTTGGGCTTGCTGGAATTTATTTTCCAAGGCTTTGCGTTCGGTTACGCATTGGCAGGCACCGAAAACGGATTCGATTTCACCATTTGTGCCGCGTTCTGGGTCCATGGTGACTTGGAAGTATTCGAGTTCGCCAGATTTCTTTTTAACGGCGATTTCGAGATTCTTGATCTGATTGCCGATTTTGGCAAGCTCAATACCCTCGACGAATTTTTCGCGGTCTCCCGGTTCGATCATTTTGATGAAGGTATCTAGATTGGGATGGACCATCGCATTGGCAAGACCAAGAAGGGCCGCCATTTCAGCTGTCAGCCTTGATACGCCGCTTTCAACGCGCAGTTTAAAACTGCCGAGATGCGAAACTGCTTGGGTGCGTTTCAACATCAATTCCGAATTTTTAAGGCGTTCGAGCGTGATCATCTGATCATCAATGTTTCGACAGAGTCCAACAACTTTGGTTGGTTTGCCGGTGGCAGGATCGCGTATTAAGCCTGCGGCAGTTTCGATCCATGCGTAGTTTCCGGCACTTGTGCGAACGCGGTATCGCGTCTGAAAAATGTCATTTCCAAAAGGCGCATTTTTAATTTTTAGATCGATGGCTTTTTCGCCGTCTTCGGGATGGATCCGCGAATTAAATCTCACATAGTTCAGGTCGCCATCTGTTTCGCCGAACATTTCTAACATTTCGGGCGAATTATAGGTTTCGCCGGTTTCGTAATTGTGATCCCAGAGAGCATAGCCGCCAGAGCGCAGTGCCAATTGCAAACGGGTTTCGTTGTTCATAGCGCTCATGGCCTGTTCAAGGCTGGCGTTTTGACCAATCAACAGAATAGAGGTTGTTGACGCGTCTTCCCAAGTTTGGCTGCGAAATATTGATTTCACATGGCTACCCAGTGGCGGTGTGTAGCTGATTTCAATTTCTGGAGCGGCGTTTGAATCGGCAACTGGAGGCATATGGCGGGCAGAAACTAAACCGGTGCCAAATTTCATGAGGGACTTGCCAACAATATCTGATTTTTGACAATTCCAGCGGCGCAAAAGGGCTGTCGAAACATCTTTGATAACGGCTTCTGGCATTGCGATGTGCAAAATTTCGGTATTTGCTATTTCGAAAGCATTAATAAGCGCGTCAATCATATGGTTCAGCCTGTTTCAGATCGATTATTTGCGCATCATCGCTAGAAAGTATGAAACAAGTGTTGATCAAATGGTTGCCATTGCAATGAATAGTGCAAATTGTCATAGAACGTTAAAATAAGTCGGGGTGTGATGATGGACGAAAAGTGGCAAAAGAGTTTCCCGGTGTCTTGGGATCAGTTTCACCGTGATGCACGGGCATTGGCTTGGCGGCTTTCGGCGGCTGGACCATTCAGGGCAGTTGTTGCAATTACACGTGGTGGACTGGTGCCCGCAGCAATTGTGGCGCGCGAACTTGGCATTCGGGTTATTGAAAGCGTGTGTGTCGCTTCATATGATTATGATAAACAAGGGGAAATTTCTGTTTTAAAACCTGTGTCAAGCGATATTATTGGTGCTGATAATGGGGCAGGGGTGTTGATTGTTGATGATTTGGTGGACACGGGGGCCACGGCCAAGTTAGTGCGAGAAATGATGCCAAAGGCTCATTTTGCGACGGTTTATGCTAAGCCTCAGGGGCGGCCGCTGGTTGATACATTTGTGACCGAAGTGAGCCAAGACACTTGGATCTATTTGCCTTGGGATATGGGGTTACAATTCAGCCCGCCAATAGGTGACCGCGCTACGGCTTAATCTTTCTGATAATCGGCAATGCGGCTTTCCAGCTTTTCCAAAAACTGACTTTGTGAAGGATGGTCAATCTTAGCTTGCTTAATGAGATTTGCTCGAATTCTGCCGTTTTTGGAAATTCGCAATTCCTCTGCGATGAGCTCATAGCTGTTCGAAAAGGACTGATAATCGGGGGAGGCGGCCAAAACCTCATCACCCAAGACGATATGTATCGCTGTTTTCGTTTTTTTGCCACGTACGACCACTGCACCTGCACCGAGTATTGCGAGTGATTTGGTTTTGGGTTGAATCTGGCCAGCGATCACAATGTTATGGCCTATTTTCTTACACAATCCTTCGGCACGCGACGCAAGGTTTACGGTTTCGCCCAATACGGAATAATCAAAGCGTTCCAACGAACCCATATTTCCTACAATGGCACTACCAGTGGCGAGGCCCACTCTCACCGATACTGGCCAAAGATTGTGAGGCTTGAGGCGTTCTTGATTAATTTTGTCCGTGTTGAATTCTGAAATTTTATTCTGAATGTCGAGTGCCGCAAGGCTTGCAAGATATTGGTGATCATTTTGAGCAATTGGCGCGTTCCAAAACGCCATCACGGCATCACCGATAAATTTATCAATCGTGCCACCCTTGGACAGTATTCCGGCACTGCAAGCGCTGAGAAGCGTGTTGACTGTTGCAACGAGCTCTTCCGGGTTCAAGCTCTCACCCATCGGCGTGAAGTTTTGAATATCGACAAACATCACAGTGACGTCGCGCATTTCGCCGCCAAGTTTCAAAGCTTTTGGATTATGTTCGATTTCAGCCAATATTGAAGGCGCTACATAATGGCTAAAAACATTGCGCAGCATGCGGCCTTCGCGGTCAGTCACAAGAAGTTTGAACGCGATCGTCGCGAGATAAATTGTGGCGATACTGAGGATTGGAAAGGTCAAATCAGTCAACAATCCGAAATCTCGAAATGCATAGGCAGCGCCGAGCAGCAGGCTCGATAAGATGGCAAAAAGTCCGACTATCATCGGCATAGGTCGAAAAAGCGCAGTCCCTACCGAAATCAAAAGGCCCAGGCCCCCTACAAATAGCAGTTCGAAATAATAGTTCAGGTCTGATCTTTTGAGAAAGGAGCCTGATAATATTTGCGCAATGGCTTGTGCGTGAACTGACACACCCGGAATGGCTTCGCCCAAACTTGACGTTTTCGTATCTTGCAAGCTTGTCGCCGATGTTCCCACCAAAACGATATTATTCGCAATCATCGGGCGCAGAGTTTCTCGCTCAGCTCCGTTAATAATACGTTCGGCAGAAACATAAGTCTCAGCGACATTATGTGAATAATAGATCGTGAGTTGCCCATCATCACTGACCGGAATTTCAATATCGCCAATGCGTATAGAGTTTAAGATATTTTCAGTATTGGGCGCGCCGTTTACAACATATGTATCTATGCCTTGAGCGACCCGCAAAGTCTCAAGCACCAAACTTGGATAGTAGAACTTACCATCCGACAACAGCAGTGGAATCTGTCTGGCCGTTCCTTGCTCACGTCTAAAATCAATGTTGATAATCCCAAGTCCATCGGCGGCTTTTTCTAAAATATCGATATTCGGGTGAACTAGCTCTAAAGCAGGTACGGCATTCAGCGCTGGCAATCCTGTCTGGGCAAAACCGGCTTTCGGTCGAGGAGGTTTCACCGTGGCACCCATTCCGCCTGCATAAGCCAAAACCACCCGCCGACCCAAAATTGCTTTTGCAAAGATTTGATCATTGTTTGGGAAAACAGTTGAAGGATTTAGAGTGGTCGGCTCAAGAAACTGCGTGATTGCAGGATCACTTAATATGCGGTCTGGCGATAATCGGTCTGGCTCTGGAAAAATAATATCAAAAGCAATCGCAGCCGCACCAAGCTCGTTCAGTTCGTTGACAAGCTTAGCAAGTTCAGTGCGCGGCCAGGGCCATTGCCCGAGCTTTTTAAGCGAGGCTTCATCGATATCGACAATGCGCACAGGCAGGGTTTTGTCACTCCGCCTCGGCCATAAGCGTTGCATCGTGTCAAAACCAGCGCCACGCATCGTAGACAGCGTGATGGGGTCCATGATCCGCAAAAAGATCAAAAGTGCCGTAACTAAAAGTCCAATGAGCAGCGACGGAAGCAGACGATTTTTTAGCAT
>CAXTKN010000068.1:0-11087 GCA_964244805.1 uncultured Aestuariivirga sp. | reverse complement strand
TTCCAAGCTTTCGCCGCGAGTGATTTGGCGACATCCCTATGACCTTCGGCCCAATGTTCGTCCATGCTGAGGCGCGAGAACTCATAGTCTTTTGATTGTGAATCTAGATCAGTTGAACGTTTGATGAGATGCATGATAGTGACACCTGATTCTTTCGTCGCGTCGCGTAAAATCTTTGCGTCAGGATCATTCTGCAAATTCTCGGGCAGCCTTTTTAAGAGGTTCATTGCGGCTTTGTGAAACTTGTGTTCAGCCATTGCAGCTGCTGTGTTCATGCGTGTGCGGCTGGAAAAACGGATTTCTTTTTCGCGCTCGACGGCTTCAATAATTGTGCGGGGTAATAGTCCTATGGCTGGAAACAGGTCGATCTGGTAAATGCATAAAGCATGGCCGCGTTCATTTTGGTCAAGCACATGATGAAGTGGCGTGTTCGAAACTAAGCCGCCATCCCAATAATATTCGCTCTCAATCAATACAGGCGGAAAGCCCGGGGGCAGGGCGCCTGATGCCATGATGTGATCGACGGTAATCTTATCAGTTGTTGTATCAAAATAACGAAAATTGCCAGAACGCACATTCACTGCGCCAATGCTCAACCGGGTTGGGCCTTCGTTGATCAGTTTGAAATCAACCAATTCGAGCAGCGTTTCGCGCAAAGGGCCTGTATCATAAAAGCTTGTGGCTCCAGCGGTTCCCGGCCAAGAAAACAGCGGGGAGACCATTCTTGGGCTGTAGAATCCGGGAATGCCAAACATTGTGGCAGTCAGGCTGCTCATTTCATTAAAAAAGCTGCGACCTTGATCGCCGGGGATCATTGAAACGCCTTGTAAGCCTGATGACAGTTTATCCCAAAACATCTTCAGTTTGGCTACGCGATCTTCCGGCTTGTTGCCTGCGATGATGGCAGCATTAATTGCGCCAATCGAAATGCCTGCTATCCAGGTGGGTTCTTGCCCAGCCCCCATCAGGGCTTCATAAGCGCCCGCCTGATAAGCCCCCAAAGCGCCGCCGCCTTGGAGCACGAGGATGTTTTTTTCGGCTTTTGAGCTTTGTTGCATTGCAGCATTATAGTGCATTGCGAAGGAGAAAGGTATTAAAAGATTTTAATGGCGTACCTTGCCTAAATGTCTAAAAGTTTCTCAACTTGATTTGCCTTGGGGGCTTACATTGTTAAATTGGTTATTCATCTTCATTCCCATTACCTTGGGCCTCGAATTTTTTATTCATCCAAGTGACTCGATCCTGTTCATCTCGGCAGCACTCGCTATTGTGCCCGTGGCCGCGAATATGGGGCAGGCTACTGAGAGTTTGGCCAACAAGACTGGACCTACAATTGGTGGATTGCTCAACGCCACTTTTGGCAATGCTACGGAACTCATTATAGCGTTTATTGCGTTACAAGCGGGCAAGCCTGAGGTGGTGAAGGCATCGATCACCGGATCGATGATCGGCAATATGTTGCTGGTCTTGGGGCTGGCGCTATTTCTCGGTGGCATCAAATATCAAAAGCAAGTGTTCAATAAAGAGATGGCAGGATCATTGGCGAGTATGCTGGTGATTGTGATGATCGCTTTTCTGGTCCCGGCATTGTTTGATTTTACCGAGCATGCCAATGGCGTCTCGTTGGCGGAAGCCACGGCCACTGACGCGCGGTTTTCTTTGGCGGCCAGCTTCGTGTTAATTGGCCTATATATCTGCAACATGATTTTCAGTTTGGTGACGCATAAGGATATGCTTTCGCCGACCGAAGAGGAGCACGAAGAAGGGGGGTGGAGTTCTAGTCGCTCCCTTGTGACGCTGGTTGCTTGTACGCTTACGGTGGCTTGGCTTTCCGAGGTGTTGGTTGGTTCTCTGGAGGGGTTCAGCAAAGGGCTTGGCCTTTCTGAAGTGTTTGCGGGATTGATCATCATTCCGATTATCGGCAATGCGGCCGAACATTCAGCATCTGTGTTTGCGGTTAAAAACAAACTTGATTTGAGTATTCAAATCACTTTGGGTGCGACGATTCAGATTGCATTGTTGGTTGCGCCGATTTTGGTGATTGCTTCGTATCTCATCGGTAAGCCGATGGATTTAGTCATCCACCGTCCGATTGAACTGGCTGGCCTGCTGGGAGCCGCTTTAATTACAGCCAATGTGGCCAATGATGGCGAATCCAATTGGCTGGAGGGCGCCCTGCTGTTGGGTGTTTACTTATTATTGGCACTGGCATTTTATTTTTTGCCGGTGGCGATCTGAGGCTTGCCCAAAATAAAAACCCAGCCAATCCAGCTGGGTTTCTTAAATTCATATAGAAATCGCCTACTTCGTGAGGAAGCTGAACTTCTGCTTGAAGCGTGAAACGCGGCCGCCGCGATCAACGATTGTGCCTTGGCCGCCTGTCCATGCTGGGTGCGACTTTGGATCAATATCAAGGTTCATGGTATCGCCAGCTTTACCATAGGTCGAACGTGTCATGAATTTGGTACCGTCTGTCATCACAATGGTGATGGGGTGATAATCGGGGTGGATATCTGCTTTCATAGCGGTTAACTCTTCAACTTGTGCTTCGGGTGCCTGCACCCAATCTATAGGTTTCAGCCGTTTCAGCGGCGGTCTATAGGCGAATTCAACGGGGCGCACAAGAGCGGTATAATAAAGGCAAAATGGCACGATATTCTGATCCAGAACTGCGGTCGAAAGACCTCCGTCCACTATTAAAATTGCTCCCGTTTTTGGCGCAATATCGCAAGCAAGCAGCCATTGCTTTGTTGGCACTTATCGTTGCTTCCACTGCAACGTTGGTGGTGCCTATAGCAGTGAGGCAGGTTCTTGATCAGGGCTTTAATGCTGCAAATATCGAACTGATTAACCGCTATTTTTTGGTGATGTTTGGTGTTGTGTTGCTGCTGGCAACAGGTTCTGCAGTCCGGCTTTATTACGTGACTTGGATTGGTGAACGTGTTGTGGCCGATGTACGCGATGCGCTGTTCAGCCATTTGATGACGCTCACCCCGCATTTTTATGAAACCCATAAAACAGGTGATGTTATTTCACGCCTCACCGCAGATACGACGCAAATCAAATCGGCATTTTCATCGACGGCTTCAATTGCACTGCGTAACGCCGTCATGCTGATTGGCGCGGTGGCCATGATGATTTATACCAGCCCACGCATGTCAGGGCTTGCTGCTTTGGCTATTCCTGCAATTGTGGTTCCGCTGGTGATCTATGGCCGCAAAGTGCGGGCATTGTCGAGAAGAGCCCAAGATGCACTGGCTTCATCTGCGGCTTATGCGCAAGAGCGACTGCAAGGCATTGTGGCTATTCAGGCCAACACTCAGGAGCCAGCCACCAATTTGGCTTTCGGAAAAGCGACAATTGTGGCGTTTGAGGCCGCACAGGCTCGAACTTGGGCGCGGTCAATTTTAACTTTTGCGATCATCGGCGTGGGAACCGGTGCCATTGTGGGTCTGCTTTGGTTTGGCTCGCATGAAGTGTTGGGCGGAAACATTACTGGAGGCACGCTTGGTCAATTCGTTTTGTATGCATTATTTGCTTCAAGCTCGCTCGGTCAGCTCTCTGAGGTCTGGGGCGATCTGCAGTCTGCTGCGGGTGCTGCTGAGCGGATTTCTGAATTGCTGAGTGAAACTCCTGCAATAATGTCACCCGCTGAACCCACCTTTCTGCCTTTGCCCGTGCGTGGAGAAGTACAGTTTGAGCATGTGGATTTTGCCTATCCCTCACGCCTTAAAACCAAAGTGCTCAGCGATATTTCATTTGCAGCTAAACCGGGTGAGGTTATCGCAATCGTTGGTCCATCGGGTGCTGGTAAAACCACGCTCTATGCACTGATCCAACGTTTCCAAGAAGCCAATTCGGGATCGGTGAAACTTGACGGTCTGAACATCGATACACTTGATCTTGATGTGTTGAGAAATAACATCGCCACAGTGCCCCAAGACCCGACGATCTTCTCGGGCACAATTGCCGATAACATTCGTTTAGGTCGCCCTGAAGCATCTGACGAGGAGGTGAAAGCTGCGGCCCAAGCCGCCCGCGTTTCCGAGTTTGCCGAAAAGCTGCCCGATCAATATAATTCAATGCTGGGCGAGCGCGGTATCACGCTTTCAGGTGGCCAACGCCAACGTCTTGCTATTGCGCGTGCTATTTTGCGAAACGCGCCCGTATTGTTGCTTGATGAAGCGACCAGCGCGTTGGATGCAGAAAGTGAAGCGCTTATTCAAGAGGCACTGGAGGGTTTGACGAAAGGTCGCACAACACTTGTTATCGCTCACCGCCTTGCAACAGTGCGCAATGCTGACCGCATAATCGTTTTGGAAAACGGCAAGATCGTGGGGCAAGGCACTCACGCTCAGTTGATGAAGAAAAGCCCGCTCTATTCCAAGCTGGCAAAACTGCAGTTCAGCGTTCCGTTAATTTAAGTTCGATACGGCGGTTTTCGGATTTGGCTTCTTCTGAGCTGCCAGGGGCCAAGGGTTGAAACTCGCCAAAGCCAGCGGCAACTAAATGATTTGGTGATACGCCTTGCGCCGCCAGATATTTCACAACTGCAATTGCGCGGGCTGACGAAAGCTCCCAGTTCGACGCGAATTTTGCGCCAACCAAAATGGGGTCATTATCGGTATGGCCATCGACACGTAAAACCCAAGGCAGATCAGCAGGGATTTCTTTTTCAAGTTGCTTTAATGCATCGGCCAGTTTTGCCATCTCAACTTGGCCAACATCACTTAAATCCGCACCGCCTTTAGGGAACAAGACTTCGGACTGGAATACAAAGCGATCACCCACAACTAAAATATCGGAACGCTGTGAAAGGATTTGACGTAAGCGGCCGAAAAATTCAGATCGATATTTTGAAAGCTCTTGAACTTTTTGTGCAAGGGCCGTGTTCAAACGGCGACCGAGATCCGCGACCTGTGTTTCAGACGTGCGATTGCGTGCCTCTGAGTCATCCAACAATGCAGAAATTTGAGATAGTTGACGTCGCATCGCGGCGATTTGTTGATTGAGGAGTTCTACTTTTGCAAGGGCATCAGATGAAATCTTCTTTTCGGAATCGAGTGTCGTTTGAAGTCCGCTTATTGTGGTGCCCGCGTTTGCACCCTTATTGCTTTCAGCGGCAAGGCCGGCCAACAAATCTGCGGTCTTGGCCTTTTGAGCATTGAGATCATCGGTCAAAGCCAGAAGCTGTGCATCTGAATCAGCTTTGCCAGCTTTTTCGAGAGCGAGCAGTTGAGTGAGCTCTGATATCTGCGAACGCAGTTGTCCGAGTGCTGAGTCTTGGCCGGAGATTTGCCTTGCCAACAAAAACTGCGCGATCATGAAAACTGAAAGCAGAAATGTGATCACAAGCAACAGCTGTGCCATCGCATCGACAAAGCCCGGCCAATAGGGAGCTTCTTCCGTGCGGCGGCGGCGAGAGAGCGCCATTGCTTACGAACCCTTGCCGCTGCTGCGAATGAGCAGGCGCTGGATTTCACTTTGTTGCACTTGCTGGCTTTGAATCCATTGGCGCACCATTTTCTGTTCTTCGCGCATCTGCTGCACAAGGTTTGCGACGGCATCTGCCAATTGTTCGGTTGCGTTATCATCGCCGCTCGTTGGCGGATGGCCTATTCCACCGCGTAGTTCAACGCTGGTGCCGAGACGTTCAATTGATTTCTGCAAATTTTGCATATCAACGCGCAAATAGGCAGGGTTCATGCCGCCGCTGTTATCGCCCGCTTGGACATCCGTAATGGTTGAAAGCCAGTCTTCAAGGTTGTGATAGAAACGGTTTTGAGCCTGGCCTGCCTTCAAATCGAGAAAGCCCAGCACCAATGAGCCTGCCAGACCAAACAGCGAAGATGAAAATGAAAGGCCCATGCCTGCGAGTGGCTTTTGCAGGCCAGATTTTAGCTCTTCAAAAACGGCGGATGATTGGGTGGAGCCCACATCAAGATTGCGAATGGCATCTCCGACTGATGTTACCGTTGCGAGGAGGCCCCAGAAGGTTCCGAGCAGACCTAAGAAAATCAGGAGGCCGATTAAATATTTCAAGAGATCGCGCGATTCATCGAGGCGTGATGCAAGCGAGTCGAGCAATGAACGCATTGTTTGCGGCGATAAAACGGTGCGGCCTGAGGCATCGCCCAGAAGTGTGGACATTGGTGCGAGCAAAATCGGTGGCGATTGTTCAGCACCTTGGCCAACTTTGAAATCGTTTAACCAGCTGACTTCGGGAAACAAACGCCATACCATGCGGAAGGCATACAGAGCGCCAATAACTAGCGTGGCCACAATCAATCCATTCAAGCCAGGGTTGGCCATGAATGCATTTTTGATATTGGGAAATAAAACGGCGGCGATAATCGCCACCAGCAATGAAAAAACCAACATATGCACCAGATGCACTGTGGGCCTATCTACAACAATTGCCTCTTGCGCCATGCCTTGTTCCGATTCTCAAAAGTTGAGTGCACGTTAATCTAGACGATTAAAAGGCAAAGGGGGAGAGGGGGAATTCAACCGCTGGAAAACAACTTGAATAATTATCTCTTTTTTGATATGTAACATTTATGGCTTGGTCAGTGCTTGCGCTCAATTCGATTGTGGGAAGCGAAATTGCGGCACTCCCTGCTGATATGCGCGCAAAATTGGCGAGGTTGTCTAATCTCATCGAGCAGCACGGATTCGAGGGCTTGCCCCGTGAAACTGTGAAGCACCTTGAGGAAAAGCTCTGGGAGTTGCGCATCACAGGTCGTGACGGGATTTCGCGCGCAATTTATGTGACGGCATTTGGTAAGCGCATGGTGATTGTAAGAGTTTTTGTTAAGAAAACGCAAAAGACACCGAAGAATGAATTGGAAATTGCACGCCAACGAGCAAAGGAGGTTCTATGAAAAAGATTTCTGATCTGCACAAAGGTTGGATGAAAGATGCTGCCTACCGGAAAGAGTATGATGCGCTCGAAGAAGAGTTCGCGCTGGCCTCTGCAATGATTGCCGCTCGGTCACGGGCGGGCCTTACGCAGGAGCAACTCGCCATAAAAATGAAAACAACGCAAAGCACAATCGCAAGATTGGAAAGTGGAAAAGCACTTCCATCTGGCAGAACTTTGCAGAAGATTGCTGAGGCCACAGGGAGTAGGTTGAAGATTGCTTTTGAGACCACTGCGAAACCATCAAAAAGCAAGGCAGCTTGATGGCATTTGAAAAAGATCTAGTCGATCGACTGCATAAATTAGAATTTAGAGATAGCGAAAGAGATGAATTTTACGCTGGGACTTATCCTCTATTTCTTGAATTCTTTCGCGATAGAATAGCAGTCGATTCAGTGACAGAAAGCGATGCAAAAATTGGTGCAATTTTGGCATACAGTTGGATGGGGCAAGGAAAGCTAAAGATCGCAAGCCTTGAAAATTTCGGGTCCGCTGTAAATGCGCTATTGAAAGCTAAATCAGAAAAAATCGACGTTACAGAGCTTCAAAATATCGTGAACTTTGTTAGTGGTTCACTTGTCGGCACCTCCAAGTATCTTCACTTTCTCAATCCTCAATGTTTTGCCATTTGGGACTCAAGGGTTGCATGGGCTGGCTATCGTCTGAATTACAACTATCAGGTAGAAAAACCAAAACATTATATCCAATATCTCGAAGACTTGGCTGAATTAGAATTGCCGGAAAGGTTGTCAAATATTATCACGGCTCGAATGCCCCAAGCTACCCAAATGCGGATCAAAGAGTTCGCTCTTTTTCAACTTGGTATACAAGAGAACTAAAACTCAACCCATCGCCTTATTAATCTCTTCCGTCATCTTCTTGGCATCACCGAATAGCATCAACGTGTTGTCGCGCCAGAAGAGGGGGTTGTCGACGCCTGCGTAGCCTGAGGCCATGCCGCGTTTTATGAACATTACGGTTTTGGCTTTCCAGACTTCTAATACTGGCATGCCGTAGATGGGTGAGGTTTTATCGTCTTTGGCGGAAGGGTTGGTGACGTCATTGGCACCGATCACAAAGGCGATGTCGGCTTGGGCGAATTCGCTGTTAATGTCTTCAAGTTCGAAGACTTCATCATAAGGCACGTTGGCTTCGGCCAGCAGCACGTTCATGTGGCCGGGCATGCGACCCGCGACGGGGTGGATGGCGTATTTTACGGAAACGCCGGAAGCTTTCAAATGATCTGCCATTTCGCGCAATGCATGTTGAGCTTGGGCAACAGCCATGCCGTAACCTGGCACGATGATAACGGAGGCGGCGTTCTTCATCATAAAGGCTGCATCTTCCGCAGAGCCTTGCTTGACGGGTTTGGTTTCGCCCTTGGCGGCAGGGCCAGCGCTTTCGCCGCCAAAGCCGCCGAGGATGACTGAGATGAATGAGCGGTTCATGCCCTTGCACATGATGTAAGACAGGATGGCGCCTGATGAGCCGACGAGTGCGCCGGTGATGATCAAAGCAGTATTAGCAAGCGTGAAGCCAATGCCTGCGGCGGCCCAGCCTGAATAGGAATTGAGCATGGACACAACGACTGGCATGTCAGCGCCGCCGATGGGGATGATCAGCAGCAGACCAAGTGCGAATGCAATGAGGATGATGAGCCAGAACCAGATTGCAGCTGGGGACATGTAGAACAGCACGATGGAGGCCAGCATGGCTAACGCTAAAGCGATGTTGATCAGATGCCTTGCAGGCAACATGATGGGTGCGCCAGACATGCGGCCATCGAGTTTCAGGAAGGCTATGATTGAACCTGTGAAAGTGAGTGCGCCAATCGCTGCACCCAATGACATTTCAATGCGGCTTTGGGCGTGGATTAAACCATCAGTAGCAATGCCAAATGCATCAGGCGCGTAAAATGCCGCGGCAGCAACACAGACTGCGGCGAGACCGACAAGTGAGTGAAATGCAGCAACCAATTGCGGCATAGCTGTCATTGCAATGGTACGGGCGAGATATGCGCCGATGCCGCCGCCGATGGCTATGCCGCCGATGATGAGTGCCCAAGCGAGCGGACTGTTGGGCATTGCAACGGCGAGCGTGGTGAGGATGGCGAGGCCCATGCCGACCATGCCGTAAAGATTGCCTTTGCGTGAAGATGCGGGAGACGACAGGCCGCGCAGGGCCATGATGAATAATGAACCGGAGACCAAATAAAGGATGGCTGCGAGATTGGCGCTCATCTCACTTTTCCTTTTTCTTATACATGGCGAGCATGCGGCTGGTGACCATGAAGCCACCGAAGATGTTTACGGATGCAAAGATCAAGGCGAAGAAACCAAAGATCATTGCGAGGACTGAACCTGAGGCGATAGCGCCGGCGCCGACAGCGAGCAATGCGCCGACGACGATAACGGAGGAGATGGCGTTGGTGACGGACATCAGCGGCGTATGCAGTGCGGGGGTTACGCTCCACACCACAAAATAGCCGACGAATACGGCGAGTACAAAAATCGCAAAGAGCGAGACGAAGGGATCAACACTATGGGCCAGTTGTTCCATTATTTTGCTCCATACATTGTGTGAACCAGCACGCCATCTTTGGCGATGAGGGTGCCTTTTATACATTCATCTTCGAAATCGATGGCCAGATTGCCTTCTTTGCTGATCATCAGATCAATAAAGTTTTGTAAATTCTTGGCAAAGAGGGGCGTGGCGTTGCCTGCTAGTTTGCCTGCCAGATTTACTGTGCCGATGATTGATACGCCTTTGTGAACGACAATCTCATCTGGTTTTGAAAGTGGGCAATTACCGCCGCGTTCGACGGCGAGATCAACAATCACGGAGCCTGGCTTCATGGATTCAACCATTTCTTTGGTGATCAAAACAGGCGCTGGTCTACCGGGGATCAAAGCGGTGGTGATAACGATGTCTTGGTTCTTGACGTGATCGGCCACAAGCTTGGCTTGCTTGGCTTTGTCTTCGGCGGAAAGTTCTTTGGCATAGCCGCCTGATGTTGCAGCGTCGGCCACATCCGCGAACACAAATTTTGCGCCTAAGGATTTGACTTGTTCTTCGGTTGCCTTGCGCACGTCGGTGGCGGAAACGATGCCGCCCAAACGCCGCGCAGTGGCGATAGCTTGGAGGCCTGCAACGCCTACCCCCATAATAAATATTTTGGCTGGTGGAACAGTGCCTGCTGCCGTCATCATCATTGGAATGGCGCGGCCATAATAGGCGGCGGCATCGATGACAGATTTATATCCAGCGAGGTTGGCCTGAGACGAAAGGATGTCCATGGCTTGGGCGCGGGAAATGCGCGGCATGAGTTCCATGGCGAAGGCGGTGACACCGGATTTGGCGAAAGCTTCGAGAGCTTTGCGGTCGCCATGCGGTTCAAGGCCGCCTGCGAGCACTGCGCCTTTTTTCATGGCTTTCAAAATAGCATCAGCCGGGCGGCGGATGCTGAGCACGATATCGGCATCTTTGACAACGCTGGTGCCCTTGCTGATTTCGGCGCCAGCCGCTGCATAATCAGCATCTGAAATGTTTGCACCTAGACCAGCGCCGGATTGAACTGCGACTTTCAAACCTTTTTTAACAAAGGCTTTCACACTTTCTGCAGAGGCTGCGCAGCGGTTTTCACCCGCTGCTGTTTCGGATGGAACTGCGATTTTCATGAGGCGTATTTACCGATCAAGACATGTGCACATTCATGGCTGTGAACAGCCCATACAATACCAAAACCGCCACAGGCACCATCCATTTGCCACCCATGCGCAGCGCGATCACGCTGGTCAGAATTCCGATGATGATGCCGCCAAAACCGAGGAGCAAATTAAAGGGGCTGTCAACAAAGCGAAAGACCACGAGGGCAACGACGATATAGAGACAGATGAGAGAGCCTGCCGTTGAGAACGCCAAAAAACCATCATAAGTTGCCTTGTGAGCTGCGAGGTCTTCAGCTGTGCCTGGTTTGGCTGGAGCGGACGAAGGTGAGGAATGTGAAGCCATCGAAGAATCCCTGAATTTAAGTGCTGTAACCTCATATCTAATTGGTTCAGGGGCTGCAATGGTCATGTTTTGTCGCGGGGGATTTCAGGCGTGAGTCCGCTGGGTATGAAAACGGTTATTCCGTTTCGGAGGTAGAAGTGAAGGGTTGCGCGGG
>CAXTKN010000067.1:9522-11148 GCA_964244805.1 uncultured Aestuariivirga sp. | reverse complement strand
AAATTTTTTGATGCAGTGCAAAAACAGGCTATGCGCAACGCCTTTTCCCATGCTGCCACATGGGCAATCACCTGTTCTGGCCCCAATGTTGCCGCGCGTAAAAGAGCCCCCGCTTGCCCTACGAGAGCAGCACCAAGGCGAATAGCTTTCGCGCCATCTAATCCATCATGGATGCCGCCAGATGCAATCAGTAACATCTCGGGCATTGCAGCATGAACTGCCCGCAAACAGTCGGCTGTTGGCAGGCCCCAATTGCGAAACACCTCGCCCAAACTTTGGCCTTGAGAATCTGCACGGCGCAGGCCTTCAACGGCGGCCCAACTGGATCCGCCAGTGCCTGCCACATCAATGGCAGATATTCCGGCGTTCCGAAGCCTTATAGCTACATCCACACTGATGCCTGCGCCCACTTCCTTGGCAATGACTGGAACGCCCACTTGGTGGCATACATGTTCGATGGCGCTCAAAACGCCTTTCCAATTTACATCACCGCCTTGTTGCAAGACTTCCTGCAGGGGATTGAGGTGTAAAATCAAGGCATCAGCTGAAATCGTATCAACAGCGCGACGCGCATCATCAATACTCATACCTTGCACCAGCTGCACGGCACCCAAATTTGCATAAAGCGCTATATCAGGTGCAATCCGGCGAACATCACTATCCAGACCATGGCCACTTCCCCCACCAAGGGCTATGCGCTGAGATCCCACGCCCATGGCAAATCCCATGGTTTGCGCAGCCTCAGCAATATTGCGGTTGATAATACCGCCTTGATCCGGCCCCCCCGTCATTGATGAAGCAAGATAAGGCAGCTTGAGCTTTTTACCTAAAAATATAGTGGAAATATCAATATCGCCAATATCAAGTTCAGGCAGCGCATTGTGCACAAATGCGATTCCGCTGAACCCACTGTCATGTTCGTGTCTTGCTTTGCCCGAAAGAATAATTTCAATATGATCTTTCTTGCGTTGTTCAATGTCGTCATTGTTTAGCGCGCCGTCGCCAGCGCGTTTTCTGCTATGCAGTGAAGTTACAGTCGTTGGTGTTTTGACATTTTCAACCATTGCCAAATCTCCAAAATATGAAAAATAAAACCGAGTCCCAGAAAGAATGCTAACTCTCCGGTGCTGTGGTGTAGCAGGGCAGCCCGCAAGGCCATAACAAGGCTCGCACCTGCGGCCAGCGTAGCCAACATTCCGCGCAGACGTTTTAAATAAAATATGTAAAAAAGCGCCTCAATAGCCAAAATCGACAATATCACCAGCGTGATAAGGCCCGACCCAATAAGTTCGCCCAGTTGCAGCATCATGGGTTCAGCCGCACAATTTGATAATTGAGAACACCTGCAATTGTAACCCAAGTAATGTAGGGGAGCAGCAGATAGAGCGAAATGTGAGAGACACTTCCCAAAACATAAATTAAGACAAGGATGCTGAACCAAAAAATCAACAATTCGAGCAATGCGAGTTTCGGTTTTTGATAAGTGAAAAAGATAGCACTCCATATAGCATTTAAAACACCATTAGCCACAACCGCTCCAACGATATATGCGCGCTGGGCCGGATTGCCCGCATCCCAAGCATAAGCGATAGCAAAGCTGAGGCAGATGAATATACTCGTCCATAC
>CAXTKN010000067.1:0-9422 GCA_964244805.1 uncultured Aestuariivirga sp. | reverse complement strand
CGGCACATGCTCACAAAGCGTTCGCGCCGTGCATCATTGCCGTACCAAAAATGTTGCATCACGGCGAGCACGCGGAAGATCATTCCATGGGCGCGCATGAACCGCTTTCGCGCCTGGGCAAGAACGCGCGCATCACCTGTTTGCAAAAAAGCCAGTGCTGTATCAGCGGCCAATTCTCCGCCAAGCATCGCGTAATAGATGCCCTCGCCAGATGCAGGCGCTACAACACCCGCCGCATCTCCGGCCAACAAAACATCACGACCATTGTCCCAGCGCTTTAAAGGCTTCAGAGGAATTGGAGCACCTTCTTTGCGAATGGTTTTACTGCCTTCAAGTCCTGCATCTTTGCGTAGTTTTGCCACCGCATCGCGAAGTGCAAAACCTTTATGAGCGCTGCCTGTCCCAATACTGGCCGTTTTGCCATGCGGAAAAACCCATGCGTAAAAATCCGGCGAATAGCGCGCATTGTAATACACATCACAGCGATCAGAAGAATAAGTATCAGCGGCCTCAGGGCGCTCAACGATCTCATGATAAGCAAAAACAAGCTTGGTTTTATGCGCGTCCGCGATGTGATCACGACCGAGTTTTGATAAGGCCCCATCAGCCCCAATCGCAAGCTTAGTGCGAGCTGATTTTTCTGTGCCATCTTTCACGAAATAATGAATGCGCAAAGTGCCATCGTCGTCGCGGGTCGATTTAGAATAAGTGCCTGTTTCGCGGATGGCACCCGCCTTTGCAGCACGGTCGCGCAAATACTCATCAAAATCCTGCCGGTCGACCATGCCAACATAACTACCTTCGACAGGCATATGGGCAAGCCGACCTGTGGGTGACACGATGCGCGCAGCATCAATGCGAGCGACAATCAATTCTGCCGGAATATCATAGTCACGGATTAGCCGCGGCGGAATAGCACCGCCACAGGGTTTGATCCGACCTGCGCGATCAAGTAGTAAAACCCGTCTGCCGTGCTTGGCAGTAATCTGTGCAGTTGTTGCCCCCGCTGGCCCCCCGCCAACAACAATGACGTCAAATGTCTCAGTCATAAAATTCATCCCAAATCATGTTGAGCCGCAAGCACAAGTGGGTTAGCCGTTGCAACTTCGCGGCCACCCAGGCGCAAGGCCAGCAGTGCCGAATAGATAAAGAGTGCTGCTTCCAGTCCAAAAACAGCGCCATAGCTTACACTATTCGAATGCGTAAAAAATTTAAGTATATCGACAATCACGGTGCCAACAAAACCACCCGCAGCAAATGCAATGGCTTGTGATGCTCCAAACAGACCCATGCGTATGCCTTCCCGTGAAGACTGGCCGGCTGCGGCACTGAACATCGATCCGATGGCAGCCACAGCAAACATGCCATTTGATAATCCAAGTGCGAAAACATTTTGTTTAAGAGGCCATACTTCACCAAGTTTTGCTGCTGCCACAAGACCGATTAAAGCCAACGCCGAACACAGGCACCCAAACACCGTCCAATTACGCAACGTCAAGATCTTGGCGCGCCCGGCAAACGATGAGGCAAAGCCAACCACCAACATGCCGATGAGCACGCCGGTGTTTTGCGTACCCGACAACGAAGTCGATTGGCCCGGCGTGAAATGAAAAATAAATCCAGCGAAAGGTTCAAGAATAAGATCTTGGGCGCTGTAGGCCAGCATGGAGATGAATACAAAAACTGCAAAGCGTCGGGCATCACTATCTTGCCAAACGTCTTTCAACGCATCTTTAAAATTTATCTTTTCCGAAGCTGGCTTTACTTCGGTCTTTTTCGTGTGAGCAGTTTCGATACCCCATACTGCACAGGTGCTGACTACAAATGCCATTAAGGTCACAGCTGCGGCGACTCCAACGAGCCTTGGCATCGAGAAGGGGTCTAAAAAATGCCCAGCGAGAACCGTAGTCAAGATGAAGCCCGCTATCATCATCGTCCACACGACTGTTGCCGCCGCGCCGCGTCTTTCTTGCTCCACGGTTTCAGCCAAGAGCACCAGCAGTGATGTCCCGGCAGCGCCCACCCCAATGCCAATCAAGGTGAAAGCGATGGCGGCTAATGCGATTCCCGCCCAAAATTGACTTGCGGCAAGCCACACAGAAACGGCAGCGAGAAAACCACCGAATGCCAAAATAGCCATTCCACCAATAATCCAAGGTGTGCGCGTGCCGCCATTATCCGAACCATGGCCCCAGCGTGGACGCAAAACTTGCAACGCATAATGCCAAGCCACCAAGAGACCGGGAATGATGGCGAGGAATGACAACTCCACGATCATCACGCGATTTATTGTTGAAGTGGTGAGAACAACAATTGCGCCCAATGAAGTTTGAACGAGACCCAATCTTGCAATTCCAAACCATCCCAAATTCTTATCAGCCATCAAACCCCTCCGCGAATAGCAATGGCCGACGTCAACATGCCAAGAACATAAAGTGTAACACCCGTGCCGTTGTACCAAGGCGCATATTTCTTCGGATCTTTGACAAGGCGCAACATGCACAAAACTTGAAGAGCGAGAGATGCTGATACAATTGCTGCATAGAGAGGCCTGTCCCAATTCAACAAAAGACCAATGACAACGAGTTGGGGCAGGGCCATTACAACACATGCAAGCTTGGCGGCATTGGCCTCGCCCAAGCGCACAGGCAAAGAACCTATGCCCATTTGTCGGTCGCCTTCCACAGCTTTAAAATCATTGAGAGTCATTATGCCGTGAGCTCCCGCGCTATAAAGCAGCGCCAGATAAATCACTTCATTGGGCGGCCTGCCCACCAACATCGCCGCAGCAGCAGTAAACCAAGGAAGGCCTTCATAGCAAAGTCCAACAGCGCTGTTGCCCCACCAACCATTGACCTTCAATCGCAGCGGCGGAGCGCTATAGGCCCAAGCAACAGCCAGACCCACAATGGTTGCATAAAAAACCCATTCGCCTAACGAGAACGCCACGAGGAGTGACAAAACCGTCCAGCCCATTGCGATGTAAAGCCCCCAACGACCAGGAATTCTGCCCGAAGGAATGGGACGGTTCGGCTCATTGATGGCGTCTACATGCCGGTCATACCAATCGTTACAGGCTTGCGACGTTCCGCACACCAACGGCCCGCACAAGGCAATCCCAGCAAACAAAGTCCACCAATGATTTTGAAGCGAAACACCCGAGGAAACAATGCCGCAACCATAAGCCCACATGGGTGCAAACCAAGTAACAGGCTTTAAAAGTTCGAGACTTGCTCGCAAACTTTTCGTAAAGGCCGGAGAAGAACTAACAATGGAATGGTCCATCAAAAAAAGATAAAGCCATCCCCTTAAAGTGTCAATTAAGATTTACACTTTTTGGCGTCAATTCGCAGTTTCAGTCAGTCCCATATCGTCAATGCCATAACGGTGCAGCTTGACATAAAGACTTTGCCGCGAAAGGCCGAGCATTTCTGCAGCACCCGCACGATTGTCGCCATTCATTTGGAGAGCTGCTTCAATACACAAACGTTCAATAATATCTGTCGACTCACGAACCAATTCCTTGAGCGGAACTTTACCAACGAGCTTTGTGAACTCATCCACAGAGCGCAATAAGCTTTGGTCTTGCTTAGTGTTATTTGCCTTCTGACGACTGATATGATGCAGAGAGAAACCAAAACACGGCGTCTCGCCTTCGGTTACAGCAACAGCTGAAACTTCCACATCTTCAACGGCACCAAATTGTCCTCTAACAATGGTGTGGAAGTTACGGATTTCACCTTTGAGTTCAAGCTGACTAACCATCAGGCCAACGTCAACACCGCGCCGACCTAACCAATTGTCCAAAGTCATGCCTCGGGCCTGTTCCTCGGATGCCAGTTGAACGAGCTCAAGGAAAGCCGAATTGGCGGTCAAGATTTTCATGTCCGTATCTGTAACGATAAAACCATCAGGCATTTCGCTGATAATCTTGACAACCTTAGACTGCGCCTTAGGCAAAATAACTGCTGAAGTTCCAACCGCATGGGGAACCATACGAAGCAGATAGTAAGTTGAATTTTCCTGACGGAACATGCTGAATGACAGAACAGCCTGTTGACGGTCCTGCGACGGACGCAACACGATGTCATCGGTGCGACCAGCATTACGCAAATTCTCTAATGCAACCTTCACATCCGCCCAATCTTCTGGGGCAAAAACATCTTCAAAATTAGCCCCTTCAATGCGCTTCAATGAACGGCCTAATAAATTTGCTGAAGCAGGATTGCACTCCGCCACCCGACCTGACCTTGCATCCACAATGATGATAGCGTCAGTCGCCGATTGCAGCAAAACGCGGAACCGCGTTTCAGAATTTCGCAGTCTTTGATACTCTTGCTCAACAGCTTGTTCCGCTGAAAGCAACCGCTGCTGCAATTGCGAGACTGTGCTCATATCGCGCCCAATAGCTATGATATGGCCCTGTGGTCCTGCTTTAACAGCACTGTAGCTGATCGGAACATCCAAGCCACCAAGCAAGGGGTGATTAACCTGCCGCCAACGTGGCTTACCATTTCCGGCTTCACCCAAAAGCTGTTCGATCTTCGATCGGCTTTCGACGGTAACCGTCTCATACATAGATTTACCTGGCCAACCCGTGAACATATTGCGTGGCAAATCTGCGCCCGCAATCACTTGGTCGCAGATCACGCCTTCAGAATTCATAAGAATTGTAACATCGACCGCCGATGCGAGAATTGAAGCCACCAAAGCAGGATCTTGCAGACCCATCGCAGGGTCATAAGGCAGGTAACTCGAAGAACCCACGTTGATATTCAAAATAGACTTCCTTTCAGATCGGAGCAGACAATTGATTTGCCCAACCATTTACAATTCTAACTGTTGCAGGCGCATCTACGGCGTAGGCGTCTGAACCACATGACTCTATTAACTCCGGTCTTTCGACAAAAAGATGACCGCCAACAATTATTCTTACGTTGCGGTTCCTTGACTTTTTCCGGATTATCCGAATTGACTCCATGAATGGTTCTACTACAGTTTGACCACTCAATGATAGGCCAACAATATCAAAGTGTTCCTGAGCCACAAGAAAGCCTAGTTCCTCTACATTATCGACAGGGTTGTTGGTTACAGTCCAACTTTCACGCAACAAAAACTCTTGCACAAGGCGCAATCCAAACGAATGTTTTTCGCCCGGTGTAGGAAGTAATAATGCATGCCGACCAAAACCAGCGTTGCTCCACAAATGCGACGGTACACCGTCAAACTCGCGTAAGATTCGGTGCATGCGAGAAACGCCGAGTGCAACCTCAACAAAGCTGGCCTGATCTTCTTCCCAGCGTTCTCCAAGAACACGCGCCGCAGGAGCCATCAGCTCCAGCAACACATCCTGAAATGGAACGCCACTACTCATCAAATGCCTCACATAATCAATCGCTGCAGCAGGATCATCTTGCGTTGTAAGCTTAATAAAATCCGTGACCGCGACATTTTGTAGAGAAACCTTTTCTTTCATCATCGCTGTGTTGGTATTAACGTGGCTCATCAGCAGCCTTGGAACAATTACATTTTCGATAACAGAAGCAAACTCTTGCAAATGACTTTCGGTAGGCCTTGCCACAGCAGGTGCCAGCGGTTCGGTAATCGATTTTATACGTTCAATTCCTGAATCCCGCTCCCGCGCTTGGACCCATTGCAATTCACTAGACATTGCTTGACCCTCCCGGAACGTCAGTCTCTAAGCCGCTGATCTATTCCATGAGGTCGTTTTCACACCAGTGAATTTAAACGTCAAGTAAAAATGACAAGTGTGTCTACGTCGTCAAGTGATTTCTATATAGTGTCAATTTAACTGGACGTCAAGTTTAGTTGACACATTGCCAAAAATAGTTCTAATCTCATTTCGAAGCCCCGCTCAAGACACCTCAATGCAGAAGCGGGCTCGGGGAAAAAGATGGGAATGCCGAGACAAAAGTCCGGAAGACAGGGTTTGTATAGTGCAGAAGAGCGCTTGCGCCGTGATTCTTCTAAATGGACTATGGTTCAGGGCGTTTTGGCAGCCTTTCAATTTTTGGTTTTCCTCGTCAGTCTTATTTTAGTCTTGCGAACACTGGTGACAGGCGAAGGTGCGTTTGTTGCAAATCTCTCGGTTATTTTCAAAACGCTCGTTCTTTTTACCATAATGATCACGGGATCGCTGTGGGAAAAAGAAGTATTTGGCCAATATCTATTTGCCCCCGCGTTCTTCTGGGAAGATGTCGTAAGCTTCGTCGTGATAGGCCTGCACACTGTTTATGTGGCAGCTTTGATAACGGGCCCACTGTCACAGAACAGTTTGATGCTTTTAGCTCTGGCCGCCTATGCAACTTATGCCGTGAATGCGTTTCAATTTTTGTGGAAGCTACGTCAAGCACGTTTGCAACACAGCCTCACTCAGTCAAATGAGGTGAGCGCGTGAATATCATTGCAAAGAACATAAAAGCCGCCGGATGTGAAACTTCCCCAGTTTTGCGTGAGCGCGGCCAACGTGAGGTGTTCTGCGGCCTCACCAGTATTGTTTGGTTGCACCGTAAAATTCAGGACGCTTTCTTTCTCGTGGTTGGTTCACGTACCTGTGCTCACCTGGTTCAATCTGCTGCAGGTGTTATGATTTTTGCTGAACCACGCTTTGCAACAGCGATCATTGATGAGCGTGACCTTGCTGGCTTAGCCGATATTGATGACGAGTTGGACCGGGTTGTAAACCGCCTGTTAGAGCGTCGCCCTGAAATCAAAATGTTGTTTCTTGTGGGCTCGTGTCCATCAGAAGTGATTAAGTTAGATTTGAAGCGCGCTGCACAGCGACTCAATCGTGAACATTTGCCAAATGTACGTGTGTTGAATTATTCCGGAAGTGGAATTGAGACCACTTTCACACAAGGCGAAGACGCCTGCCTCGCCAGCCTCGCAGAAGATTTGCCGAAGTACACGGGTAAAGCCAATTTGGTGATTGCCGGATCTCTGCCAGACGCAGTCGAAGATCAATTTACCCGTTATCTCAAAGAAATGGGCATTGATGTGAGCTTCCTGCCCGGTCGCCACTCAAACGCAATGCCTGCAGTTGGCCCAAATACCGTATTCCTGATGGCGCAACCGTTCTTGGGTGATACGGCCCGTGTCCTGAAAGAAAAGGGTGCGACAGCTTTGCAAGCACCGTTCCCATTCGGTGCTGAAGGAACAACTCTCTGGCTGAAAGCCGCAGCCACTCAGTTCGGTGTGTCGGATGCTGTGTTTGAAAAAGTTACTTCTGCGCCACGCCAACGTGCTGAATTAGCTCTAAGCAAATTCAAGAAATCACTGGGCGGCAAGAGCATTTTCTTCTTCCCTGATTCTCAATTGGAATTGCCTTTGGCTCGTTTTGCTTCCCGCGAATTGGATATGAAGCTCGTCGAAGTTGGAACTCCTTATTTGCACACCCAACACATGGCGCAAGAATTAGCGCTATTGCCCGCTGGCACAATGCTTAGTGAAGGCCAAGATGTTGATAAGCAGCTTGATCGCTGCCGCGCAGCGCGGCCCGATATCACAGTCTGTGGATTAGGTCTTGCTAATCCGCTAGAGGCTGAAGGCCTCACCACAAAGTGGTCAATCGAACTCGTGTTCTCGCCGATTCATGGTTACGAACAGGCTGGTGATTTAGCAGGGCTTTTTGCGCGCCCAATTGCTAGGTCTGAAAGGCTGGCGGTGTGAACCATGCAACTCACGCTTTGGACATATGAAGGCCCACCCCACATTGGCGCAATGCGCGTGGCAACAGGCATGAAGGGCCTGCACTATGTGTTGCATGCCCCACAAGGCGATACTTACGCCGATCTTCTTTTCACGATGATTGAACGCCGCGATCGCAGGCCACCAGTAACTTACACAACGTTCCAAGCGCGTGATCTGGGTGGCGATACTGCTGAGCTCTTCAAATCATCCTGCGCCGCTGCCTACGAGCGCTTCAAACCAGAAGCGATGATTGTTGGCGCAAGTTGCACCGCAGAACTTATTCAAGATGATCCAGGTGGCCTCGCCAGCACATTGGGTCTGCCAATTCCGGTTATTGCGTTGGAACTTCCGGCCTATCAGAAAAAAGAAAACTGGGGCGCATCTGAAACTTTCTATCGTTTAGTCCGCGCCCTCGCAAAGCCGGGCACAAAACGTGCTGCCAACACCTGCAATATTTTGGGCCCTTCAGCTCTGGGCTTCCGCAACCGTGACGATATTGTAGAGATCAAACGGCTGTTGGCTGCGCTTGGTGTTGAAGTTCTGGTAACTGCACCGATGAGCGCTTCACCGTCTGACTTGGTGAAACTTCCTGAGGCGGCCTTTAACATCTCACTTTACCCCGAAGTGTCCGACGGCGCGGCAAGATTCCTTGAAAAAAACTTCGATCAGAAATTCACCAAAACTATTCCGATTGGTGTAGGCGCCACACGCAAATTCCTGACTGAAGTTGCAGCACTTGCTGGCCTTGATGCAACAGATTTAATTGCCCGCGAGCAGGGCCGCTTACCATGGTATTCAAAATCAGTTGATTCAACTTATCTGACCGGAAAACGCGTATTTGTTTTCGGTGATGCAACCCATGCTATGGCCGCAGCTCTTATGGCCAAAAACGAATTGGCCTTTGATGTCGTAGGTATTGGCACTTATTCACGCGAATTTGCCAAACCCGTCCGTGAACTTGCAGCAGAACTCGGCGTCGAAGCTTTGATCACCGACGATTATCTGGATGTAGAAGCCAAAGTCGCTGAATTGCAGCCCGACTTGGTGCTCGGAACGCAAATGGAGCGCCACATCGCCAAACGTTTGGGTGTGCCTTGTGCGGTAATTTCGGCTCCGGTGCATGTGCAAGATTTCCCTGCGCGCTTCTCGCCCCATATGGGTTTTGAGGGTGCCAACGTCATTTTTGATACGTGGGTTCACCCTTTAATGATGGGCCTCGAAGAACATCTGCTCCACATGTTCCGTGATGATTTTGAGTTTAATGAAGCCGCTGCTCCGTCGCATCTTGGTCATCAAAAACAAGAAGCCGCAGCACCCATTATCGTGGCCGACACAACACTAAGTTGGTTGCCTGATGCCGAAGCTGAACTGAAAAAAATTCCTTTCTTTGTGAGAAAGAAAGCCCGCCGCAATACTGAAACTTATGCTGCCAATCATGGCGTGAACCACATCACTGTCGAGACCCTGTACGATGCCAAAGCTCACTTCTCCAAGTAGCGCTCTGCACTGTGTTATTGTGACACTCGACCATCATTTGGCGGGAACAGTCGCGCGCGTTAAGCAGACTCTCTCACGTGAATATCCGGGCCTCACATTGTCGCTACATGCGGCTTCGGATTGGAGCACTAACCCTGCAGCACTTGCGGCCTGCAAGGAAGAAATCAGCAAAGCCAACGTCATTGTCGCCAACATGCTGTTCATCGAAGAGCATG
>CAXTKN010000066.1:5667-11172 GCA_964244805.1 uncultured Aestuariivirga sp. | reverse complement strand
GCCCGTGCTCTCAATTATCCAAACGGCCCCACCATGGATATGCCGGAAATGACCGCAGGCTGCGAAGCCATTTTGGAATCGCGCCATATCGATGTGATCGAGATGGATGCCGCGTCCAATACCGGCGTCGACAACATGCGCGAAATTATTGACAGCGTGCGCTATGCCCCCGTGCAAGCCAAATATAAAGTTTATATCATCGACGAAGTTCATATGCTTTCAAAAAGTGCTTTCAACGCACTGCTGAAAACCTTGGAAGAGCCACCACCGCATGTGAAGTTCATT
Organism: uncultured Aestuariivirga sp.; assembly: GCA_964244805.1. GTDB lineage: Bacteria > Pseudomonadota > Alphaproteobacteria > Rhizobiales > Aestuariivirgaceae > Aestuariivirga. The sequence continues at coordinate 10,887 of CAXTKN010000066.1, read as the reverse complement.
TTCGCCACAACGGAAATTCGCAAGGTTCCTGTCACCATTCTGTCGCGCTGCCAACGTTTCGATTTGAAGCGCTTGGATGCGGCCTTGCTGATGCAGCATTACAGCAAGATCGCGAAACTTGAAAACGTTGAAGCCGAGGAAGAAGCACTGCGTATGATCGCCCGTGCCGCCGAAGGCTCGGTTCGTGATGGTCTGTCACTGCTTGATCAGGCCATTGCTTACGGCGATGGTCACGTGAAATCAGTTGACGTCATGAATATGCTTGGCCTTATTGATCGCGGCCAAGTGATAGGACTTTTTGATGCCGTGATGGCAGGCGATGCGCCGCGCATGCTGGACGATGTAGCAAGGCAATACGAAGCGGGTGGCGACCCTGAGACCATCCTCACAGATATGGCTGATTTTGTGCATTGGGTTACGCGCCTTAAACTGGTGCCCGATTCAGCTTTAATGGATCAAACACGTACCGAAGAAGAGAAGACGCGCGGCATTGATTTCGCCAAACGCCTCGGCATGGCGCATCTCACCCGAGCGTGGCAGATGTTGCTGAAGGGCATCACTGAAACCGCGCTGTCTAATCAGCCCTTGCAAGCTGCCGAAATGGTATTGATCCGCTTAGCCCACGCCGCAAATTTTCCGTCTGGTGAAGAGCTTGCCAAACTAACGCAAGACGCAAAGCCTCAAGCCCCGCGTTCAGCGCCACAAGTACAACTTGTTGCTCCACCTGATCGTGGAGCTTTTCCAATACAAGAGCGCAGCATTCTTGCAGTGGCCCCGGCACAAATTCCTCCGTCTACGGAGCAACCCAACACAACTCGCGCGTTCAAGAGTTTCAGTGACATCATAGCACTGGCCACCGAACGCCGTGACATTAAATTAAAAACTGATCTCGAAACTTACATCCGCCCAATCGCGGTCAGCGAAGGCAAGGTTGAAATTGCATTGGTCGAAGGTGCCAATCCCGCCATCGCCAATGAACTCTCGCGCAAGCTTGAGGCTTGGACAAACCGACGCTGGATGGTGATGGTGGCAAAATCCGGTGGAGCAGAACCGGCCGCGCAAATCCGCAAAGATGCCAAAGAATCCGCCTTCCGCTCAGCCCGCGAACATCCCGACGTGCAGGCGATTTTAAAAAAATTCCCCGGCGCAGAAATTTTAAACGTGCGCGATCTTGAAGCGCCCAAACCAATGGAAGACCCCGATGAAGAATCTCGCTGACATCATGAAACAAGCAGGCCAAATGCAGGCCCGCATGGCCGAAATGCAAGCCCGCTTGGAAGCCACCACAATTGAAGGCCAATCCGGCGGCGGCATGGTGAAGGTGAAGATGACCGGAAAATCGGTGGTCACGTCTCTCGATATTGATCCATCATTACTTAAAGCTGACGAGAAAGAAATTCTCGAAGATTTGATCATCGCTGCACTTGCAGACGCTAAAACCAAAGCCGAAAACATCATGGCCGCCGAAATGAAAACCGTCACAGGCGGAATGCCTTTGCCGCCGGGCTTTGGTTTGTGAGAACTCTTCCTTTAACATCCTCCCCCCGCGCGGGGGAGGTGGCGCGCAGCGCCGGAGGGGGAATATGCCTACCGTTAACTCCCCCCTCCGCTTCGCTGCGCTCCGCACCTCCCCCGCAGAGGGGGGAGGATGGATTCGCATGAAACGCCAAGCCGGCCCTGAAATTGAACGCTTGATCCAGCTTCTGGCAAAACTACCAGGGCTCGGTCCGCGTTCGGCTCGGCGTGCCGTATTACATCTCGTCAAAAACCGCGAAAAGCTTCTGGCCCCCTTAGCCTCCGCACTCGAAGATGCGCATCTCAAAGTTAAAACTTGTTCCGATTGCGGCAATGTCGACACACTTGATCCTTGCACCATCTGTTCCGATTTGAGACGCGACCGCAGCATCGTCTGTGTGGTAGAAGAGGTAGGCGACCTCTGGGCGCTGGAGCGGGCAGGGGCATGGACGGGTCTTTACCATGTTCTTGGCGGCACACTGTCAGCCCTGGGCGGAGTGCGCCCCGAAGACCTTGATATTGGAAAGCTTGTCGAACGCGCGGCACACGGCGAAGTGAAGGAAGTGGTCCTCGCCACCAACGCCACGGTGGAAGGCCAGACCACGGCCCATTACATCACCGAACGCCTGAAAAACCTGGGCGTTTCCACATCGCGTCTCGCTCACGGCGTCCCCGTTGGTGGCGAATTGGATTATCTCGATGAAGGTACGCTAACCCAAGCCATCCGCGCCAGACGACCGTTTTAATACATCCCGTTAACACTTTCTAAACCCTGATTCATCGGCATTTGAGTGAAATGCGTTTGTGGTTCGCTGCTTGCTCCTTGTCCTTCAACAGATTGGCCACGTGCCAGATTGAGACAGGAGAACAAGATGAGCGCTATAAAAAAGATGTCCAGTGTTTGGAAGCGTTTCGCAAAAGCAAACCGCGGCTCGACCGGCGTAATCTTCGCCGTTTCTTTGGTTCCAATCTTGGTCGCCGCCGGTGCCGCAATGGATTTTTCTAACTTCTATGCAACACGAAATCACATTCAGGTCGCGCTTGATGCCGGCAGCTTGGCGGGTGCAACAGCAGCCGGCAAAACCGATGCGCAGCGCATAAAAATTGCGACAGACACCTTCAACGCCAACATGGCTGCTATTGATCTTGCCAACCCAAACATAAAAGTGAAGTTCACACCAAACGCCAAAACTATCGTTGGCTCGGCCACCACTGAAATCTCCACGTCGTTCATGCATTTGGCTGGCATGAACACGCTCGACATCAGCACCAACTCGGAAGTCAGCATCCCGACCGATAAGAACGCCGAAATCGCCTTTGTGCTCGACTATTCTGGCTCGATGAATGAAGTCGCAGGTTCCCAAGTGAAATATGTGGCGATGCGCGATGCTGTAACAAAGCTCGTAAACAATCTCACAGCTGCAAATCCAACAAAACTGAAATTCGGCCTTGTTCCATTTTCAGACCAAGTTCTGACCGATATTCCAAAGCCCTATGTTTATGGTCAAACAGGTGCAGGCACTTGGACAGGTTGTACATTGGATAACCCATCGCCTTACAATCTCACGGATTCGCCACCAACTGGCGGCAACGCATCAAAATGGAACCAGCCAACACCTGGCTGGTTGTGGACATCAGGCTGCGGCGGCTATTCAGCACGCAAGTTGAAGGTTCGCCCACTCAGCAATGATTTTGCTGGTTTGAAAACCCAAATCTCCGCAATGACGCCTTATGCCAACACTCACATCGCACTTGGCGTGCAGTTCGGATTTCAAATGCTTTCACCAAATGGCATCTATAATTCAAGCAGCACGATTGCCAGCTATGCCGACACCAACACCATTAAATATTTGGTACTGTTGACGGACGGCGCACAGACTGAAGCAGCCTTCGGCCCAGGCGGCACACGCGATGTAACCAGTGGTGAAAAAAACTTGGTCACGCTTTGTGAAAATGCGAAGTCAGCTGGCATCCAAATTCTCACCATGGCCGTTGGAGTGGATGATGTTGCCACCAGCGCACGTCTGCAAAACTGTGCGTCTGACCCAACCCAAAATTTCTTTGTCATCAATACATCCGATGACATGGCTCAAGCCTTCGCAACGATCACGGGTCAAATTGCGCAACAGGCCTATTTGAGCAAGTAACAACCTCTAGAGTTCTACGCTGACACGACCTATATGAGGGGCATGGCTGAAAATCCATCGCCCCCATTTTTTGTCTCAACGTATTCCAAGCTGCCGGAAAGCCTTTTTCGTGTCGCAGAGCCAAAGTCTGTATCTGCCCCCAAAGCTGTTCTGCTGAACGATGGATTGGCCGCCAAGATTGGTATTTCGACCCAATGGTTGCATTCAACTGAAGCCCTTGAAGCGTTGGTCGGGAACCAACTGCTCCCCGAAATCCCACGCATCGCCATGGCCTATGCGGGTCACCAATTTGGTAATTTTGTGCCCAGTCTGGGCGATGGTCGCGCCGTGCTGCTGGGCGAGGTCAATGGCTATGATTTGCATCTCAAAGGGTCGGGCCGCACAGTGTTCTCGCGCGGTGGCGATGGCCGCGCTACATTAAGTGCCATGCTGCGTGAATATATTATGAGCGAAGCCATGGCAGCGTTGGGTATTCCCACAACACGCTCACTTGCCGTCATCGAAACAGGCGAAGGCGTTCCACGCGAAAAGTTGGAGCGTGGCGCAGTGTTAACCCGCGTTGCCAAAAGCCATGTGCGTGTAGGCACATTCCAATATCTCGCAGCGCGCGGCGAAGAAGCCGCGGTGCAGGCTCTTATCGACCACGAATTGGCACGAAATTTTGCTAGTGCACCACAAGGCCCAGAACGCTTCATCTGGTTCCTCCAGCAAGTTATCAGCCGTCAAGCAAGTCTGATTGCAAAATGGATGTGTGTCGGTTTCATCCATGGTGTAATGAACACTGACAACATGCAAGTCGCTGGCGAAACCATCGATTATGGCCCCTGCGCCTTCATGGATGCCTTCGATCCGCAAAAGACCTTCAGTTCAATCGATCACACTGGTCGCTATGCTTGGGATAAACAGCCATTCATCGCTCTGTGGAATCTTACGCGCTTGGCCGAAGCCTTGCTGCCGCTCTTTGCTTCCGAAACTGATTCAGCCATCACTCTGGCAGAAGCCGAACTCAAAAACTTCATGCCACAGTTTGAAGCCGCATTTGAAGCGGGCATGGCAGCGAAACTTGGCATCGTGGAAATGAAAGATGGAGATGCCGATTTCATTGCTCTGACTTTGCAGAATATGGCCAATGCAAAAGCCGACTTCACGGTGTTTTTCTCAACCCTGACACAGGCCGTTGAACTTGAAAGCGATACAAAAATTTTACAGTTCTTCAATAATGCCAATAACGCAAAACAGTGGATTGAAAGTTGGCGTAGCCGCTTAGGCAGCTTAAGTCTGAATCTTATGAAAAATGCGAACCCAAACTTCATCCCACGCAATCACCGGGTGGAAGAAGCGCTGGCGGCTGCCAATCAAGACGATCTAAAACCACTGCATCGATTATTGAAAGTTCTGAGCAAGCCATTCGAAAAACACGATGGTGACGAAGAACTCGCATTGCCGCCAAAGCCTGATGAAGAAGTATTTCAAACTTTTTGTGGTACTTAACCCGAAGCTAAACGCTTTTCTGAAACACCACTTTCAATCGCCACGGGCTCAGCCACATCCATGCTCT
>CAXTKN010000066.1:0-5567 GCA_964244805.1 uncultured Aestuariivirga sp. | reverse complement strand
CGCTTTTCTGAAACACCACTTTCAATCGCCACGGGCTCAGCCACATCCATGCTCTCAATCTTCATGGCGCGTTTGGTAATGCGGTCGGTTGAAATGCCAAGCTTATCGAGATCAGTATTGGCCAATTCAAAGTGCCGCTTCAAATCACCCACACGGTCTTTCATCCGTGTTACATCTTCCAAAAGCTTCACCACTTCGCCTTGAATAACATGGGCCTGTTCGCGCATCGCAGCATCCTTCACTATGGCCTGCATGGTTTGAACCAGCAGCATCAACACATTGGGTGATGCCAAAATAATTCGCATCCGGTGCATCTTTTGCACCACATCTTCAAATTTCTCATTCAACTCTGCATAGATTGATTCAGACGGCACAAACATGATGGCCGTCTCATGGGTCTCACCATGCACCAAATATTTTTCAGCAATATCCTTGGCATGTTTCATCACGTCAGACTTCAAACGCGTTTCAGCGCTCTTACGCAAAGTTTCATCGGCGGCTTCACGCATTGCATTATAAGACTCCAGCGGAAACTTGGAATCGATCACCAGCTTCAACCGTGAATCTGGCAGGCTGATCAAACAATCTGGCCTCGTGCCGTTTGAAAGTGTCGCCTGAAAGGCATACGCCTTGGCGTGCAAACCATCAGTGATAATCGCTTCCATCCGCCCTTGACCAAAGGCTCCGCGCGTTTGTTTGTTTGAAAGAATATCTTTGAGACTCATCATCTCGCCAGATAATGCAACCATATTGCTCTGTGCTGCATCAATTACCGCCAAGCGCTCATGCAGCTGACTGAGAGATTGTGCCGTGCGCTGAGTTTGCTCGTTGAGCCCATAACCCACGCGCTGGCTCACTTGGTCAAGCCGCTCATCCAAAGTGCGTTGCAAATTCATTTGTTGGCCTTGGGCTTGTGCGGAAAAATTCTGCAGCACACCAGAAAGCTCAGCCAATCTGTATTCCATTTCACTGGCCCGGAGCTGCGCCGCCTTGCGGCCTGATTGGGCGCGCCACGCCAAGATGACCGCAACCAAGAGCAGAAAAAGGCCGCTGACAGCAACAGCAATGATGAATGCAAACAGTCCGACGGGATGTTGGCCTATATAAAAAAGTGTGGGTTCAAAGCTCATAGAACAAATCATAAACCGATTCGTGCGCGGTGGGTGCCAAAAATGGCGAGGCCCACCCAGAATACTCAACTGGGCGGGCCTCAGACCCGTGAACAACTCGGGACGGCGACAGGAGCTGCACGGATCATCTCGCTTTCTGCGAGGGAATGGAAAGGAGAAAAGTGTTAAAAGCCCAGTTTAAAGCCCGCTCACCTGCCCGATCCCCCGCAGGATCTGAGTGTGAAACTGAAGCTGAATCGCGGCGCTAGCACAGCGCCATCAAGGCTGTGGCTGGGCCATTTTGTGGCAAATTTGTGAACTACAAACGCTTAAGTGAGGTTATCGGTTTATCTGAATCAGCAATGCGCGTCGCCGCCAATTTCAAAGGTTCGATTACCGTCTGCATATGAAAACCATTTGAATGAATCAAATTTGATTCGTCATACATGATGCCAACATGGCCTTCCCAAAACACCAAATCACCGCGCTTCAAACCATCAAGATCGTTAATTTGCAATGCCGTGCCTAATTCTTTTTCTTGCATATCCGCATCACGCGGACATAAAATACCACAGGCATGAAGAGCAGTTTGCACTAAGCCCGAACAATCAAGCCCGTTTTGCGTCTTGCCACCCCAGAGATAAGTGGCGTTCAAAAATTTTTCGGCAATTGCAACATAATCAGATTGAGCAGCATCAGCGCTGATATGTTTGGTAAAAACAAATCCACCCGTTGCCAGTTCTGAATATTGTCCCTGCTCGCCAATCACAGCCAACTTTGCATTCATCGGAATAGAAATTGCAGGCTGCGTTTTTAAATCAGGCTTTGGATAAACCAGAGTAGCCGCAACATTCACGCGGTGTGTTGTTGGACGAACATCTGCGCTTAAACTTTCACTGCGCACATAACCCACATATTGGTCGTGGTCGAGCTGCACCCAGGCCCATCCATCAGCCTTGTCAAAAACCAAAGCAGTCTCGCCCATCAGAGCTTGTGTGAGCTGCATAGCATCACGTTGCGGTGCTCGGTGAACAGGCGTGCAAGGCGCCGCAAACTGCACAGCTGTTCCGGATACGAATCGTTCAGCTTCGACTTGACCTTGGAGCCGCGCGTCTGCCAAATCAGGACGATATACATGTAGCCGCCTATCCATTATTCAAAGCCTTTCGGAAGTCGCTGAAACCAAATCAGCCAAGCGCTCGAGATACAATGAACCACCTACTGTGCGCTGGATCAAAACATTGCGTTTGTCTTCTTCGTCGCGCCGCCGTGACACCAATCCCAATTTACCCATTGCATCAAGCGCACGCGTAATGACTGGTTTTGAAACATGTAATTTCGCAGCCAAACCACGCACTGTGTGTGGCGGAGGCTCCAAATAAATCGAAAGTAAAATCGTCATCTGCCGCACCGATAAATCAGGCTCGTCATCCTTGACCTGTGTCAACCCCACATCATGCCAAAGATGCAAAGCCTGCGCGGTTGAAAGCGGGTAGGGCATAAACACCTCATTCAAACGTTTCGGAACCGTTCCATTCTTGCGCAAGCCCCAAGCAAACGCAAGTTATTTTCCGTAACGTTCCTGAATCAATGCAAATAGCGCCCGCATGCCTTGTGCCTCGCCTCCATTGGGCCTGCCAGCCTTGGCGTTGGGCACCCAGCCATAAATATCAAAATGCACATAGGCTTTTGCCTTCTCAACAAAGCGTTTGAGAAACAAAGCCGCCGTAATCGAACCCGCAAATCCGCCGGCCCCCGCATTGTTCAAATCCGCGATCGGCGTTTCAATCATGCTGTAATATGGCTTCCAAAGCGGCAGTTGCCACAGCGGATCGTTTTGAGCGGCGGCATGTTTTGCCAGTCCTGTCGCAACTGCGGGATCATCAGTATAGAATGGAGGCAGATCAGGTCCCAGTGCCACGCGCGCGGCACCCGTAAGTGTTGCCATATCAATCAACAAATCTGGTGACTCCTCATCTGCCAGGGAAAGCGCCTCGCATAAGATTAATCGCCCTTCAGCATCGGTGTTGCCGATCTCAACCGTTAAACCTTTGCGCGTTTTAAAAACATCACTGGATCTGAAGGCTTCACCCGAAATGGAATTTTCAACGGCGGGGATCAACACGCGCAACCGAATGGGAAGCTTGGCTTGCATAATGAGTTTAGCCAACCCCAACACATTGGCTGCGCCACCCATATCTTTCTTCATCAAGATCATGCCGGATGAAGGCTTGATGTCGAGGCCGCCCGTATCAAAGCAAACGCCCTTACCAACTAGCGTTACCTTTGGCGCGTTGGTTTTCCCCCACGAAAAATCAATCAACCGAGGTGCCCGCGCGCTGGCCGCTCCTACCACATGAACGAGCGGGAATTCTTTTGCCAACACTTTGCCACGAACAACTTTGATCGCGGCTTTAAACTTTTTTGCCAGCTTGTGCGCCTCCGCCTCAAGCTCATCAGGCCCAAACAAATTTGCAGGCGTATTGATCATATCCCGCACCCAGAAACTGGCATTTGCCGCTTCAATCACCGCCGCAAGGTCAACCTTGCCGGGGCACTCTAACGTAACGGCCCGCGCCTCTACCTTGCGAAACGGGTCGTATTTATAAAGTTCCAGACACCAACCAAGCGTTACAAGATGTGCCTCCCTGACGGGTCCATGAAACCGATAATGGCCTGGTGGCAATTTGCTGGCTAAGCTTCCAAGGGTAAAGGGATCAGCATCTGCAGCGGGAGCACCCACCCAAATTTCCGAAGTTTCGCCTTGTTCATTCGAGAGCAGAGCAAAACTCAGCGCCGAAGCCTCAAAGCCCTGACCGCGAACCAATGCCTTAAATCGCGGAGAGGCCGTTTTAAGTTTTAACGCCAACTCCATTTTGTTCACGATCACCAAAGCAACCGCCGCAGCCTGATCTGGGGGCAAAATAATTTGGGCAGCATCGCGCATCGCTTAATCCTTGAGTTTTGACTGATTTGCTTATGGTTAATCGTTTATTGACGAAAAAGCATCATGCTCGTCCAAAATCGCGTGAATTTTGTAGTCGGAGTCTGACATGCTAACCCTAATCGCCATCGCCCAAATTCGGATTGCGCCGTCCGCCTTGGTGCTTGTCGCTGCATTAGGTTTAGGCGCGTGCCAACCTAAAAATGCTGGCTTGGATACGGATCCGATGACCACAGGCAGCGTGGGCACCGCTCCTGTTGCTGCCACTGAAGCCGTGGGGTCGTTCAAACGAACTCAACAACTGGGCCAGCAATGGAGCGCCAATCAAGGCAATGTGGCTGTTGGTCTCGACTATGCAACAAACTTGCAGCAAATGGGCCAGACCGAACAACAAATCGCAGTCCTAAAGTCAATTGCCGTTGCCCATCCAAATGACGGCCCGCTGCAAGCCAAACTTGGCAAACAGCTTTTGAGCGCAGGCCGCGCAGGCGAGGCCACCACGATGCTTGAACGTGCCGCTGCCCAGCCTAGCGTCGATTGGCAAACTCTCTCCGCCTTGGGATCAGCTTATGACCAGCAGGGAAATTACACGGCGGCTCGCGCCAAATACCAGCAAGCGCTCGTCTTAAAACCCAACCAGCTTTCGGTCGAAAACAACTTGGCCATGTCTTATGCACTTGAAGGAAAACTGCCCGATGCCGAAAAACTTTTGCGCAGCGCGATGACCCAACAAGGCGTTGACGCCCAACCGCGCGTACGCCAAAACTTGGCTCTTGTTGTTGGACTGCAGGGTCGTTTCGACGAAGCCCGCCAAATCGCCAGCGCCGATTTGCCGGCCGATCAGGTTGAAGCAAATCTTAATTACTTGCAGCAGATGTTGGCTCAGCCAAACACGTGGCAACAACTTGCAAAGCAAAAGCAGGGTTAGATCAGTTTCAGGCATCCGCCCTCTTAATTTTTTTGAATGCCTCTAAAGCCCGATCTCTTGCCACTGCATGATCAACAATACGGTTGGTATAAGCTTTAGGTGGCACGGCCATATCCCACGGGCGGTGGATAAATTCGGCGTCCACCCCCTGAAGTTCCGGCACCCATTTTTTCACATAAGCCCCGTCAGGGTCAAACTTCTCGCCTTGCAGCACAGGGTTGAAGATGCGGTAATAGGGCGATGCATCAGCGCCACAACCTGCCACCCACTGCCATGAGGCGGAGTTAGCACCGATATCAGCATCAACCAACGTATCCCAAAACCAGCGTTCACCATCTTGCCACGGGATCAACAAATCCTTGATCAAAAACGAAGCCACAATCATCCGCACCCGGTTATGCATGATCCCTGTGTGCCAAAGTTCGCGCATGCCGGCGTCAATAATGGGATAACCCGTCCGCCCCTTTTGCCAAAGCTTCAATGCTTCCGGATTCTCTGCCCACGGAAAATCAGCGTATTCAGCCTTGAAGGGTTGATCGGGAAAATGTGGAAAGTGATGCAGTAAATGGTAAGAAAACTCGCGCCA
>CAXTKN010000065.1:0-11184 GCA_964244805.1 uncultured Aestuariivirga sp. | reverse complement strand
TTCACTGCGCAGCTCGTGATCCTCAAAATCATCGACATTCAAATCCCGCGCAAACGCGGCGGCCTTTGAACCATCGGTGAAATCAGTCTGTGTACGGATCATCTGCAGCCCCACCATCCGGTAAAGCGCACCCGTATCTAAAAAATAATAACCTAAATACTGGGCAATGCCTCTGGCCAGCGTGCCCTTGCCCGCTGCTGATGGCCCATCGACGGCGATAATCATCAGGCGGGCGATATCCGCGCACCCAGCCCATTCAGCAATTCGGTAAAGCCCGGAAAGCTGGTGGCGATAAAAGCGCTGTCATCAATTTTCGTATGAATGCGCGAAGCAAGGCCCATGACCAGAAAGCTCATCGCAATGCGGTGATCCATATGGGTGGTCACTCGCCCACCCCCCGGCGCTCCACCGCCATGCACTTCAAGCCAATCATGGCCAGAAGCCGTGGCCACACCATTGGCTTGAAGGCCAGCTTCCACAGCATTCAGGCGGTCGCTTTCTTTCACACGCAGTTCTTCCAAACCTTCCATGCGCGTTGTTCCCTCAGCAAAAGAAGCCGCAACCGAAAGGATGGGATATTCATCAATCATCGAAGGTGCTCGCTCAGGCGGAACGCGAACACCTTTGAGCCTAGAATATTTCACATGCAGGTCGCCTACTTCCTCACCACCAGCCATGCGGCGATTTTCAATGGTAATATCGCCATGCATTTCGATGAGTGTTTCGATTAGTCCAGTCCGCGTCGGATTGAGCATGATGTTTTCAATAATAATATCCGAACCTTCGGTGATCAGTGCTGCCACCATTGGAAAAGCGGCAGATGAAGGATCACCTGGAATATCCAAATCCTGCGCTGTGAGTTCATGTTGGCCTTCAATGGAAATATGCCGCGCCCCATCTTTCATCAGTACACTGATCTTTGCACCAAATGATGTGAGCATCCGTTCCGTGTGATCACGCGTGGCGATGGGTTCAATAACAGTCGTAACACCTTTGGTATTAAGACCCGCCAGCAATACAGCTGACTTCACTTGGGCTGAAGCAACAGGCAAAGTGTAAGTGATAGGTTTGGCATTGGCCGCCCCATGCAGTTTTAAAGGAAGGCGGTCACCTTCAGCTGTTTCAAACTTTGTGCCAAACGCCGCCAGCGGTCTTGTGACCCGCCCCATTGGCCGCTTGGACAATGAAGCATCACCAATGCATCGCGCGGTCAAATCTGTAGAGGCCATCAAACCCATGGCCAGCCTGACACCTGTTCCAGAATTTCCAAAATCCAAATCACCGACGGGTGATTTGAGGCCGCCCACGCCCACGCCATCCACTAACCACGTGCCATCAGGCAGTTTTTCAGTTTTTGCGCCCAAAGCGGCCATGGCCTTGGCACTGTTGACCACATCCTCAGCTTCCAGCAGTCCAGTAATGCGCGTTTGTCCAATAGCCACTGCCCCAAACATCAGTGCGCGGTGCGACATGGATTTATCACCGGGCACCTTTATGCGGCCTCTAAGGGCGGCAGACTTACGCGAGATCAGGGGTGTGGGCTTTGCACTTGAATGAGTCATGATAACTTTGGAATACACGGCTTGATATTGCGTGTCACCATCCCAAAATGAAGCTTTTGACATTCTGGGCGTCTCATGGCAGAAGCCCGCTCAATCAACTCGATTTATGAAGGAATATGCAGTGGTTAAAGCTGAGCTTGGAACCAAGCGGACCTGCCCTAATTGTGCAACCCGTTTTTATGATTTATTGAAATCTCCCATTGTGTGCCCATCTTGCGCCACAAGCTTTATGGCCATGTCCATTTTGCCATCAAAAGCCGAATTCCCCGGCATGGTGCCACAAGCCCAGCCGAAGCCCCGTGAAGAGGCTGATGATGCAGATACGGGCGAAGTTGAATTGATCAGCTTGGATGAAGCCGCAGCTGAAGAAAAAGCCGACGACGAAACCGCAGGCATTGAGGATGTGGATCTGGGCGAAGACGCCGCAGAAACCACCAATGACGATGAAGATGATACATTCCTCGTTGAAGAAGAAGACGAAGGCAACATGTCCGATCTCGTCGAAGGCGGCGGCAAGGAAGAAGACGAAGAACAATAAAGTTCTTGCGTCTGGCGTTACGGCCTACTAGATCACCAATCGCGTTTGGGCGTTCATTTGCCCAAACCCCATTACCTGATTAAACGGGGGCATAGCTCAGCTGGGAGAGCGCTTGCATGGCATGCAAGAGGTCAGCGGTTCGATCCCGCTTGTCTCCACCAATCCTTTCAATGACTTAGCGGTTAGTGCCGAAGCGGCAAAACTGCCCTAGCAACCAACTAGCAACCAGCCCTGAAAATATATTTTCTTGAACCCTCATCTGCTCATAACTTTTGGTCAGATTCCGAGCCCGCGTTGTCGTGCAATGATGGTCTCCCAAGAACGGTTTGGGCCTGCAACACTGGAAACGATTTTCCCTCTCATATCTTCAATGCTGGGCTTCCACGGCACGAGTACAAACTCTTTGGCGTTTTCGATGATGGCGTATTTGCCGCTGGCGAGGTTGATGGACCGCTTGTAGGTGCCGGAGAATGCCTCGCCCTCGATAGGGTTGGCTTGGGACAGGCCTGATCTGGCGGAGATATTATCTGCCGTGTGTTGCAGCTCCCGTCGCTTGAGGTCATTGAGCGTGTTTGCTGATGGTCGTGCTGTGCCGTTTTCCATCGTTTGCGTGAGGCCTTGTTCGGTAAGCCACTGCATACGGTTTCGGAGCGCGGTTTTGACGTCTGTTCCAAAGCCTTGGTCTGCAATGAGTGTTGGGGCCTGGCTGGCAAGCTCTCGATCAAGCCAAGTAGTGCCCTCCGCTCCGGCGAGCTTTTCCCAATTCAAGTAAGACAGAATCCGCAATCTCGTCTGCTGGCGGCTACCTGTTTCCTGTTCCGTTGCTTCGAGCGAAACGATCATGCCCTTCTCTGGCAGTGTACCGGGTCGCTGGTTACCAATATCGGCGTAGTGAACGCGACCATCCGCTCCATCAACAACGACATAGTGGCGGTCAGTAATCTCGTCTGTAAGTCCGATTGCGGCAACCCGCCCGACGACTTTTGTTTTGGTTTCTGCACCACTAAAGATCGCAAAGCTGCCCGCTGGTCGATCAATCTCAGCTTCTTTCATTGCCCTGTGCATCGTCTTCATTATATCATTGCGTTGGCCTAATGTACGAAGCTCAGGTTCAATGTTGGTATCGATCTGCCAAACACCCGTTTGCCGTTCTTCTGCCAAGCCAAGGTTTTTGAGATGACGCAACCGCCTCATGTGCGCAGCGTGTGTGGCGGGGTCAGACGGTGGCATGGCGCTGACCACAAGGAAGCCTTCGTCCGTGTGTTTGAGGATTGACCTGTCCAATGGGGTGAACCTGTCAACTTCCACTTGTCGCACCAACTTTAGTTTTTGGTCAAATTCATTCTCTGGCCCCAGCTCAAGGGTCAACAACTCACTGGCCCGTTGTCTTATGCCGTGGGTAATGTAGTCCTTGGCGATAACCAAGTCCTTGCGGTCCTGTGCTTTCCCCTTGATCACGATATGGGTGTGAGGGTGTCCGGTATTGAAGTGGTTGACTGCCACCCAATCAAGATTGGTCTCCAAGTCAATTTCCAAGCGTTGCATCAGGTCTCGGATGAAGGGCTTGATGTCATGAAGCTCTGCACCGTCATCGGCTGACACGATGATGCGGAACTGGTGCCTGTCGCCATCGCAGCGTTCAACGAAGGCCGACCCGTCTGCTTCATCAGTGTCTTTGCCATAGAGTTGGCCCGGTTCGCCCTGCAAAGTTACCCCGTCGCGCTGTATGTAGCGCATATGAGCGCGGGCCGCAGACAAGTTGCCCGTCCTCAACTTGGCTATCCTAACCTTGATCACCGCCTTGCGGCTGCCGCCCGTCATGAAGCCCGCCGAAGCCAGCGTGCCCCACGCAGCGCCGCGTCCAATCCGCTGTCCTGTGAACGAAGACTTGCGTCCAGACTTGATGCCGCTCTTGTAAGCGACTTCCATCACCTGCCGATAGAACGACTTCGGCTTGCCGCTCTTGCTATGGCCTACACGACCCATACGCGGCTTGAACTCATCTGACATGACACACTAACTCCGTGAAACAGCCACTTCTCTTCAGGAGATGTGGGTCGCAGATTCATTTACAAGACGCTGGTAATCAGATCGCGCAATAACAACGCGTTACGAGCATGTTGACGTCAAAGCAAAAAACGATGCTGGCAATCGAACCAAGACATATCAACTACTTGCAAAGAGGTTGGTGACAGTCCTTTAATCCTGCATTCACTCCCCAAATTAATCCGTGTACTGAGTATCTCACGGAAATTCACATCAACTGCGAAACGAGATTAACAATACCGCAAACCCCAAGAGCAACACACTGCGTCGAAAGCATAAGTGATTGAGAAAATTGGGATGAAAATTGATAACAATTTCTTGCGGTTCGGCTCAACAATTGAGCGATGAATTGACCAAAAAGCAGTCTGCACGGTTCAATAAATTGAAGCGACCCAAGTGGATTTCCCTTTCCAATATGCTCCTAAGTGAGTGGGGTGGGCGGCGAAAAGCGACCGTCAGGTCATAATTGGCTGACCGCACCCGAAGGGCCGAAACGAAGTGTAGGACTGCGCGAAACACGAGTTCAAAGTGGACTAAGTTGATCTTAAAATTCTGCGTTTCGTGCGGTTGCGGTTGGACAATTCTGGCCTAAAAGGGAGCGCCGCACACCCCACGAGTGGGCACTAATCAAGCGGCGTTATTGAATTCGGAATTTCAGTTTTACCGAATCCCGCAATTTCATGTCATCAATTTGGTTGAACCATTGATACAAAAATTGTTTGAGCGTTGTCGGCACGGCACCCGCCTGAAAGAGGCGTTGCAGAAGCAACTGTTGATAAGCATCGTCTCGCGCAACAATGTTGTCCGCCAACATGTATACGTCAAAGCCCCGAGCCAGCGCCTCCAAGCAAACTGCTGTAACGTTATCCTCAAGATAACCGCCCGCAAGTAGAAGTCGCGGATATTTAATATCACCGACCTGTTTCGTAACTCGGTCTAGCAAAGAATTTATTTCAAGAAAACCAAGGCCCGAGGTTTCAGTAGTGATAAATGGAATCTTGAATGTCTCAGCGGCTATGGCAAGATCGTTGGCTGCATTTTTGCTAAATTTCACCTCCAGCAGGGAGGGGTACAACGCGAGCAAAATGCATTCATCTGGTACAACATTTGCTGTCATCTAAAGTTCCTCCAGCCCCAGCTGACGATCGCAAAGTCATGCGATGCCCTAAGTATCTGATCGATCTATCTGCAAAAAATACCCGATGTCACAATGGACACCGGGCAGGTCGGCTTTTATGTCGGAAGGAGCTAACAACCATCACAAGCCAACAGTTGAGGGAGATTTCATCAATAGAATTTATACCTTCACCGGCTTTCCAGTTTGCCAAGACACGGTGGCTGCATCCGCAAGGATTTGGGCTTGCAATCCATCAAAGCCATTTGGTTTGGGATCGCGGTTGCCAGAGTCTACAGCGGCAATGAAGGCACTCAGTTCATTGGCGTAGGCCGCACCGTAACGCTCAAGGAAGAAGTTCTGAACCGGATCGGCCATGGTGCCTTCAGCAGTGTGCAGTTCCACAGTCGTGTTGTGAACGTTGCTTGCTGATAGCATTCCCTTTGCGCCATGAACTTCCATGCGCTGGTCATAACCATAAGTGGCGCGACGTGAATTGGTGATCACAGCAATGCGCCCAGACGCAGTTTGCATTTGCACAGCCGCCGTATCCACGTCTCCTGCGAGGCCGATGGCTTTGTCCACGAGTGAGGAACCCAATGCATTCACGATCACAAATTCTTCGCCCATGAGGAAACGGGCCATGTCAAAATCGTGAATCATCATATCTCGAAACAAGCCGCCAGAACCCTTAACATATTCGGCAGGTGGTGGATTTGGATCGCGAGAGATCACCGTGACCAACTCAACTTCGCCAATGGCACCTTTGCGAATTCGGCTTTCGAGTTCCGCAAAATTAGGGTCAAATCGTCGGTTGAATCCGATCATCAACGTCGATTTGTTTTTCTCAACCACTTTCAGGGTTTGATGGATGGCATCAACGGCCAGCGAGACTGGCTTTTCACACATGATAGCTTTGCCAGCATTGGAAGCGGCCTGAATCTGTTCCGCGTGAAAGCCCGTGGGTGAGCCGATAAGAATTGCATCGACGTCCTGCGCCTTCATTATGTCTTCAACCGAAGCAACTTTAGCACCATGCAGCTTAGCCAATGCCTCCGCAGCAGCTGGTATCGCGTCCGCAATATAAACGAGTTTTGCTTTGGGATTTGCAGCAATCGTGGCTGAGTGCACCTTGCCAATGCGGCCTGCGCCGATGACGCCAAATCTGATCATGTTCTTCTCCGAATTTGAATGTTTGAATTACTTGCTCGAAAGCATTTTCTTGAACGCGTCCATCTCTGCCTTGGGCGCGCTGACAACGAATTCTTGCGTCGGCCACGCGCCAGACTGCACTTCAGTCACAAACGAACTGAAAGCACTCACGCGAATGTCTTGGATGCGGGCATATTCCTTTGCGAGATCGGCGTATTTCTTTGAATGGCGCGGCACATGGCCCGGGTTGTAGCCCAGCACATCACAGGCAAACAAATATTGGCAATCGCCACCTTTGCCGCCACCCATAGATACCAGAAATAACGATGTGCGTTGGGAGATTTCAGCGGTCACTTCTGGCGGAACCACTTCAATTTCAACACCGAATGCGCCTGCCTCCTCATAGCGCCGACAGAGCTCCCACACCTTCATGGCGCTAGCAGCAGTCTTGCCTACAGCCTTGAAGCCTCCCGTCCACGTGCAAGTGTGTGGGATCAAACCCACATGACCGATGACCGGGATGCCTTCATCCGCCATGCGCTTCACGGTGGCAATTGAGGCTGCACAGTAAACCGCATCAGCACCATTGCGCATCATCTCAAAACCCCAACGCAGGAAGCCTTCGGTTGAACCTTCATTGGCGTAAAGCGGCAAACCTGGGATAGCAAAAAGTGTGGGTGCCACATCGCGGAAATGCTTTTGGGCTAACATCTCTGGTGGTACTGACACCATGTCGATGCCAGCCGCTTGGGCCGCAGCCAACTCATCCCAGGTTTCGGTCCGCATCATAGTGTATTGATACTTGCCTTTGTTGGCGCGAACATCAGCAACAGTGGGGCGTTTTCTGGCCATCGGTTTTTCCTTTGAGCGCTAGACAGTGAAAGCTTTGCGGAAGGCATCAAGCGCTGCCTCGGCGTCGCCTGACGCAAGGGCTTCCATGCAGACGGGGCCGCTATAACCCATCGCTTTTAGGGCTTTGGCAATTCCGTGATAATTGATCTCGCCAGTTCCGGGCTCCATGCGGCCCGGCACGTCGGCAACTTGAATCTCACCGATCCAGGGCTGGCATTTAGCGCACCATTCAATCAGGTTTCCTTCCCCGATTTGCACGTGATAGAGATCGAGATTAAGTTTGAGACCTTCACGATTGATTGACGATACCAGCGCCAGCGTATCTTCGATTTTTGCGAATGGCACACCCGGATGATCAACCGGCAGATTGAGATTTTCAATCATAAATGTGACACTGTGTTCTTCGGCAAGATCGGCAATACGGTTCAGGGTATCACGGGCTTTGAGCCACATGGCACCTGTCACCACCTCACTTGGCTTAACGGGCAAGCCACGATCACCCAGACCAGTGCCATGCAAGTTCAGTCGGGCCACGTTCAACCGTTTGCCAACATCAATGGACTGCCGTGCCGTCTTAAGCAATTCGGTAGCACCTTCATCATCAGCCAAACGACCGCTGATGTAGCCTGTCATGGAAGAGAATGTGGCACCGGATTTTTCCAGCATGTCGAGGTCATGGCTCATCCAGTTCCAGATGCCGCACTGGAAGTCCATTTCAGTGAGACGCTTCAGACGCCAGCCCATGGGCTTGTCTTGCCAGAGCATTTCGGCGCAAACGGCAAGCGTGAAAGGTGATGTCATGGTTGTTAAATCTCAACTAGAACGCGGCCATTCTCGACCTTCGTTTTGTATGTTTTCAGGTTGGCGCAAGCAGGCAGGCGAATGGCTTTGCCTGTACGGTAATCGAATTGTCCGTTATGTTTGGGACATTCAATGGCGTAGTCGATCACCAGCCCGTCACAAAGATGCACTTTTTCATGTGTGCATAGGCCTTCTGTGCAGAAGAATTCATCGTCGGGACTGCGATAGATGGCAAAGGTCCTGCCGCTATGATCAAAGCGGATCAATTCTTCAATTTCAATGTCGCCTGTGGCGCAGGCATCAATCCATTCGGTCATCTCTTTCATCCAGGTGAATTTTGAGCTGCCGTGTAGCCCTGTATCTCGGCCTCGAGCCCGGCCATCGTTTCTCCACCCGCCATAAGGTCAGTAATTTGTTCCCGCGTTCTTTCACCTTTGCGAAAATCAGCGGCAATAGCCCCGCGAATAAGAACCGCAAAATGATCGCCCACCGCCATAGCGTGCATCACTTGGTGGGTGATGAAGACAACGGCTAGGCCCCGCCGCTTGGCTTCATTCACAATGCGAAGCACGTGGCTTGCCTGCTTAACACCTAGGGCCGCTGTGGGTTCATCAAGGATAAGCACACGCGCTCCAAGATGCACAGCCCGCGCAATGGCTAAGGACTGACGTTCACCGCCCGAGAGACCGCCCACCAACCGATCACCATCATCAATGCGCGTGATACCGAAATCGCGGACTGATTTTACCGCAATTTCGTTGGCCTTTTTCCGATCAAACACCTTGAACGGCCCCCAGCCTTTGGTTGGCTCGACGCCTACAAAAAATCTACGCCCAATGCTCATCAGCGGAAACGTGCCGCCGAATTGGTGCACAGTAGCAATGCCGCGTTCTGACGCTTGGCGCGGACTGCCGAGAAATACCGGGTCACCATCCATCAGAATTTCACCGCTGGTGGGAATGTAGACGCCCGACATGATTTTGATGAGGGTGGATTTTCCTGCACCATTATCACCCAGCAAGCACAGCACTTCACCCGCTTTCACTTGCAGCGAAATGTCATTCAGCACTTCGATAGGACCGAAAGATTTGTTAACGTTTTTCAACTCTAAAATAGGAGCGGTCATGGTGGCCTCCTCAATTCTTTTTTTTGGTCGCGTAAGACAGCGCCATATTGCGGAATGTATTGTTCATCAGAACGGCAAGCAGCAACAAAACACCAATGATCAAGCTCGACCAGTTGCGGTCAAAATCTGTGTAGTAGATGCCTTGCGTTACTATGGCAAAAGTGATTGTGCCGAAAAATATGCCGACTACGGACCCGAAGCCTCCAGTGAGCAATACGCCACCCACCACGACTGAAATGATCGAGTTGAAAATGTAGGATTGGCCGCCGGAAACCTGGGCGGAGTTATAAAGAATGGCCGTGCACACGCCGACGAATGCGGCAGAGGTGGCGGACAATATGAAGAGTGTAACCGTCAATCGGCCCGTGGGAATGCCAGCGTTGCGCGCACTCATCTTGTCACCACCCATTGCGAAAATCCAATTGCCGAAGCGCGAGTAGTGCACAAAGAACACATATGCGGCAGTGGCGAGAAGCCACCAGAGGACCATCACCTGAAATTGCCCGAATATAAAATCGCCGAAAATAGCTTTGGCAAGACCCTCGGTTTTAAGCGGCACACTTGTCGATTTTGTCACCAGAACCGTAAGCCCCAAGACCATGCCTTGAACTGCAAATAAACTACCAAGAGTTACAATCAGCGACGGCACATTGGTTCTGATCACCATCAGACCATTCACCAAACCGACGAATAGGCCAAAAGCCAAGGCGGCAGCGATACCAAGCCAGATGGACATGCCCCAATGACCCGAAATAACGGCAACTGTCATAGCACCAGCGGGCACCATGGCCCCTACTGAAATATCAAGCTCGCCCGCAATCATTAACAGACCGACAGGAATGGCGATAACTCCAAGTGTTGCCGCAACATTCAACCAACTCGAAAGTCCGGCGATCTGCAGAAATGTTAGTCCGCCAAAGATGGTAAAAAATATGAGTACGGCCAAAAGACCCAGAAAGGCCCCGGCTTCGGGGCGACGCAAGAGACTGCCGAGCGAAAGAATGCTGTTCATTGGACTCTAATTCCCCAAAAATTCAAAACTATTTCTCCCTCCCCACGAGGGGGAGGGAAACAGTCTTGTGATTAACGAGCGCCTTTTGCGACGCCTGCCAAGGTTGCTGCGATGTTGGTGCTATCAACAATGCCGGGGCCTGTCAGCACCGGGAAAGTTGGCAGCGAAGTGCCAAAATCGATTGCCGAGGCTAACAAGCTGGCTGCAAGATAGGCCTGCAAGTAGGGTTGTTGGTCGATTGCAAATCCTTGTGTGCCGCCTTTGATGCGGTCGAGACCTGCACCATTCATGTCGAAGCTGCCGAGCATTGCTTTGCTTGAAGCTTGTTGAATGCCAGTGGCCGCTGAATCAGCATCACCTGCTGAAATGGTGATCACGCCATCGATTGAAGTGTCCTTCAGCAAAGTTGCCTTGATGGCTTCTGCTACAGCTGTAGGGTTGCCGAAGCTGGTTGACGGCAATGGCAGTTGTTCACCCTTGCCGCCCTTAGCAGTGATGCCGTCAATAACGCCTTTGCAACGCGCTTCAATGTTTGCGGTTCCGGGCAAGGTGTTC
Source organism: uncultured Aestuariivirga sp. (assembly GCA_964244805.1). GTDB lineage: Bacteria > Pseudomonadota > Alphaproteobacteria > Rhizobiales > Aestuariivirgaceae > Aestuariivirga. Next base: position 426 of record CAXTKN010000065.1, on the reverse strand, counting down.
ACGCAAAGAACGTGCTTTGAAGCGTGATCACCGAAGTAGGTGCCACCGGCCATGCCTGCAACATATTCATCCGATCCAACATAGTTGATGGCACCAAGTTCTTTGGCCTTGTCCGAGCCGCCCGCATTCATCAAGATCACTTTAATGCCAGCTTTCATTGCGTCCTTGATCGCTGGATCTTCTGATTCCGGTACCCAATCTGGAATGACCAAACCATCAACCTTCTGGCTGATTGCGGTGCGGATCAATTGCACAACATCTGGCGCGAAATTGTCATAATTCTGCAGGCGCAGATAATTCACGGAACCGCCATTGGCTTTGACAGCTGGCGTCGCATCATCAAGGCCCTTCTTGATCAGGTTCCAGAAGGCGTCATCATTCGAGCCACCCACAACGGCAATATTCGCGGCCATTGCGGATGACGCG